>JAOAAM010000760.1 GCA_026418875.1 Gemmataceae bacterium
AGATGTGTATAAGAGACAGTCCAAGGCCGGCGCGACTCCCTGATCGAAGACCTCGATGCCGCCCGCGAGCGTTACTCGCCGTTGGACATCATCAACAACATTTTGCTCGATGGCATGAAGGTGGTCGGCGACCTTTTCGGCTCGGGCAAGATGCAATTGCCTTTCGTGTTGCAGTCGGCCGAGGTAATGAAGGCCGCCGTCAAGCACCTCGAGCAGTTCATGGAGAAAGTCGACGGCACGGAAAAGGGCCGCATCGTCTTGGCCACGGTCAAGGGCGATGTCCATGACATCGGTAAGAACCTGGTGGACATCATTTTGACGAACAACGGCTACAAAGTGATCAACCTGGGCATCAAGGTGCCGGTCGAGCAGATGCTGAGTGCTGCGGAGGAACATCGCGCCGACGCGATCGGCATGAGCGGTCTGCTCGTGAAATCGACGGTCGTGATGAAAGAAGACCTCATCACGCTCAACAGCCGGGGTGTCCGCCTGCCGGTGATCCTGGGTGGGGCGGCACTGAATCGGCGGTACGTGGAGGAGGATTTACGTCGGATTTACCGTGGACCGTTGTTCTATGGCGAGGACGCTTTCGACGGCTTACGGCTCATGGATCAGATTTGCTCCGGGCAGATCGATTTGCCCATCACGGTTGGCGCGGAGGCTGACCAGCCCGTGTCGCCGCCCGTAGTTGTCGAACGATGCTGCCCCGTCCATGCGAATGGGCAAGTCGGGCGATCCAAATTGGCACCAGCACCGAACATCCCCGAGCCACCTTTCTGGGGCGATCGCATCGTCACCGATATCCCATTGAGCGAAGTTTACCCGTTTATCAACAAACGGACGCTGTTCAGCACCCAGTGGCAATTCCGCCGCGGTGGTGTTCCTCCCGCCGAGTACGAGCGGATCATGCGCGAGGTAGCCGAACCAGCGCTGGCGCGGCTGCAAGAAATGTGCCTGGCCGAAAGGATTCTCCAGCCAGCCGTCGTCTATGGCTTTTTCCCCTGCGTTGCCGAAGGCGACGATCTCGTCATCTTGTGCGATGACTTGCGCACCGAACGCCTCCGCTTCCAATTCCCGCGGCAGCAGGGGCTGGAATCGTTGTGCTTGAGCGACTACTTCGCCCCCAGCGAAAGCGGTCGGATCGATGTCGTCGCATTCATGGCCGTCACGATGGGGCAGGAAATCAGTCGCCGAACCCACCAATTGTTCGCGGAAAACAAGTATCAGGATTACTTGTTCCTGCACGGCTTGGGGGTCGAGTCCGCCGAGGCGTTGGCGGAGTATTTTCATCGTCGCATCCGACGAGAGTGGGGCATCGCGGACCAAGACGCCAATGACATCCAGAAATTGTTTCGGAAGCACTATCGCGGCTGCCGTTACTCGTTCGGCTATCCCGCGTGCCCCGACTTGGAGGATCAAGCCAAATTATTCGATTTGCTCCGCCCGGAGCGGATCGGACTGACGTTGAGTGACACTTTCCAGCTCGATCCCGAGCAATCAACGACCGCCTTGGTCGTCCATCATCCGCAAGCAAAGTACTTCAACGTCACTCCGACCGGGTCGGTGGTCACGGTCGAATCGTGATTTCGCTGCCCACGCTGCGATGCACGACGTGGAGCGACGACCGCCAAGTAGGGGCCATCTTGGAGCACCGCTTATAAAATGAGAGACAGGTAAAACCCACCCAGAGTGGCCAAATTGCCGATCTTGGCTGCTTGTAACAAGTTCCCAATCCAGTTCAGGATTCAGGAGGACCTTCGATGTACAGCTTAGTATTGATGGCGACCATGACGGCCAGCGCTCCGGAGATTCCGCAATTCGGCATTCGCGGTCGCTTGGCCGCCGGATGTTTCGGCTGCGTCGGAAGTTGCTACGGGTATGTCGTCGGTTATTCATGCGGTGGGTGTTTCGGCTACTCCTGCTATGGCTGTGCGGGGGGCTGCGTCGGATTTTACCGCCCCGTGGTGGGAGCGCTCTGGCCCCGGTGGCGACCGGTGTTCTGGGGGGTGTTCCGTCCTGGCCCCCTGTGGGTGGTCAGTGGCGGCCCGATTGTCGCGGATGCTGGCCCCCATGTCACTCCGTTGGCAACGACAGGGGATGTCTGGGGTGCGAATTACTACTACACGGGTAAGACACCTTTCGTTCCATTGGCCCCCCAAAGCGAGCAGAAGAAACCCGAGACCGACCCGAACTTGAAGGGAACGTCCCGGCTGATTCTCGAAGTCCCTGCGAATGCGAAGGTCTTCGTCGATGGTCAGGAGACCAAGAGCACGTCCGCGGTTCGGCAGTTCCACACGCCGCAACTCGATGAAAACCAGGCTTATTTTTACGAGGTGAAGGTTGTCGTTCCCGAAGGGGACAATCCGCCGGTCGAGTTGACTCGCCGGGTTTATGTCCGTGCAAACCAGATCGTCCGGGAGCGGTTTGAAGTTCCAGCGAACCCCGGCGAGGTGGTTCGGCGCTGAGCCGGCCTCCGTGCCGGGGAGCGCACGGCACAAAGGTGGCCCGACCACGATGACGATCCCGATCAATCCGCCAACTCGATCATCGTCAGAGCACCGGTCGGGCATACCTGAACGCACAACGAACAAGCGATGCAATCGGCGGGCCGAGCCAACCAAGGCCGGCCCGTTTCCATTTCCAAGCATTCCGTCGGACAGATGCGAATGCACTCCCCGTTTCCGCGGCACAACGAAGGTTCGAGCTGGGGCAATTCAGTCGTCATGGCCCGCCTCGGTTGCGGTTGGCGGATCGAGCGGCGGGGCCAAGTTGTTCCGGCGTTGGCATCTCTCTTGTTCGGCTCGCATCATCCTTTTGACCAATTCCGGAAGAGCGTTTCGCGGCTGCGGCGGCATCAGAACGTAACTCGCTCCCAATTCCAGCACCAAGCTCATCAGGGCCGCGTCCTCGGTGTCACTGACCACGACGATGGGGACATCTGGGTGAGCCGTGGCCGCTTCGTCGAGCAGCGTCAACTCTCGAAAAAGATGACGCCCTAGACGCATGACGAGCACCGTTGGTCCCCCGGCCCGCAGCGAGTTGAGGCAGGCAGGCATTTGACGCGGCTCCCGCAAAAGCCACCGAGCTTCCGCGGCCAGCGGTCGCAGGTGGGCCGCCAACGCGCCGTCGTTCTCGAAGACGACGACTTGGGGAAACCGCATCAGCCAGATCTCCGTTACTCGGTCATCTCGCCCCGCCAGCCGTCCTCGCTGATCCCGAGTTCGGCCATTCGCCGCCACAGTTCCGATCGGGAAATGTCCAACAATCGGGCCGCTTCGGCCTTTCGGCCTCGCGCCCGCCGCAAAGCAAAGAGAATCAATCGCCTTTGCATCTCTCGGAGAGTGTCCTTCAGTGGGAAGGATCGTTGGATCATCGGTCGATCGACCGGGACGACCGGTGAACGCAATGGCTCGGGCAAGTGGTCGACGTCGATGAGTTCGGTGGAGGTACGTTCCGCCGCGGTACGCAAGACAGCGATCAACTCACGCAGATTGCCGGGCCAGGCGTATCGGCGGAATGCGGCCAGTGCCGACTCGCTGACGGTTTTTCCCGTGCCCTCCAGAACCCAGCCGGCTAAACGCGGAAGATCCTCCAAACGATCGCGCAGCGGCGGCACGTCAACCCGGAAGAGTCCCACGGCCTCGGCGAATTCCGGGAGTGTTTGACCGACTCGGACGGATTCGGCGGGGTCGGCATGCCAGCCCGCAACCAGGCGGGGAGTATCCGACGCCCGGCGCTGACACCACTCGACCACGCGCAATTGCAAATCGCGCGGCAGATCGGCCGCAGAGCGAAAATAGACACAACCCGTGCGAGCCGAATCCAACCCGACCTCGCCGAACAGCAATCGTTCTAGACTCTCGGGATCCAGTCCGGCACAATCGACCGAGACGAAGCCGCGTTCCGCCATCGGCCCTTGGTGGTGGATGATCCGGGCGACGAAGCGCTTGCCGCTGCCAGGTTCACCCACCAACGAGATCGGCACGTGGAGGCGCGAGGCCAAGCGAGCAAGGCTCGCCAGGCGACGGGACGCCGGGGATTCGCCTTCGAGGCGGCTCAGGGAGTAACGTTGGCCTAGTTTCCGCCGCAGTTGCAAAACGGGGTCCGGCAAGGCCCGTGCCCGGGGGCCGCTTTCGCCACCAACGACTTGGATTCGACCGATCACTCCGAGCAGCGAGCCATCGGGACCTCGAAACGGGAAAAAAGCGATGTCCCACCACGGCGGGCCGACACGGCTCGGAGGCACCGGCCGACGAATGACTCCGATGTTGCCGGCAAGCACTTCGGGGGGCGGAGCCAACGTTTGGCCGAGCGGTTCCACGCGCCGGTCGCGGATACAGGGCAGGTTGTACAGATCGGCGAGCGGCTGCCGAACGAGCTTTTCAAAAGCCGGATTCGCGTATCGGAGTCGCCGCTTCGCGTTGAGAAGAAATGCTGGATCCGCGGCGCGTTCGAGGAAGGCGCGGCTGCTGAACGACTCTGGCGACGGAGGGCTTTGGGACATCGTGAGGGCGCGGTCAGGCCGCTCACAGGTACAGGGACAATAGATACATCACCAGCGCGATCCCACCCAAGAAGCTCGTCATCCGCCACGCCCAGCGGACCGCCTCACGCCGAATGGCTGGCCAACTGTCGTGCCGTGTCGCGCTGTAGACTAGGCTGACCACGACCAGCAGCACCGGCAAATGCCAATAGATGCTCGCTGCCCAAATCGGCGTCATGTTGCGACCGCTTTCCTCTCCATCTCGGTTGACGTGTCTCGAACGGCCGGACCCGCCAACGCATCGTAAATCACCAAAATGTTTAGCACTCCAGCGATGACCGTATACACCCAGCCCAAGTCCCAGCGTTTATCTCCATTTCGCTGGAGCATGTTGAGTTCATCAGCCCGGGGTGCTCGTTGCCAAGTGCCCAAAACGGGGTGCTTATCGGCCTTGGGGTCCGATGCGTACTGGATGAGAGCGGGCCAAGCGGCCACCCCGATGAAGAACTGCCCGGCAAAATGAAGCCGGTTCTCGACATCCGCCAAGATCGTCGAGGTGAATACGACGTTTTGCCGAGTGTCTGTGTGTGGAAGATACACGTTCCGGAAGTCACCCAGCCACATCCCGTAGAAAAACAAGACGTGCAGGCTGATCAGGAACAACACCCCTTTGCCGTAACGGCCTTGGTAGATTTGCCCCAGACCCGGCACCAGATAACTCAGGAGCGCGGCAAAGGGGTCCAACTTCTGATTCGGTAAGTGCGACATCGTCCCGCGTGGTGTTCCTCTCAGACCATCAAACAGACCGCCCCGAGGAGCAAATTCCTTCGTGCCACGGCATGTTGCGATGGCTCGTACAGCTCAATGAGCGACCCCTCCCGAAGCCGGGTCTTGCCCTTGTTTTACCAGGACATT
>JAOAAM010000048.1 GCA_026418875.1 Gemmataceae bacterium
CCGCGACCTCACCTTTTTCGACCCCGCCGAGATGGCCGAGTTGCTCGGCGTCGATGTGAGCGTGGCCGAGGAGATTGTCGAATTCGCAGAAGACGTCGCCGACGAAATCGAAGAGCAGGAAGAAGAGCGCATCGCCCAGGAACGCGAAGCCGCCCGACAGGCGAAACTCACCGGCGAACCCTCCTCCGCGGCGAAACAAGCCTTCGAGAGCCTGTTCGCCCCGAAACCTGGTTCGTCCGACGCCCAGGAGTCTCAGGAGCCTGAGTCGACCGAGACGGAGGCAGCGGAAGCCGAGGGAGAAGGCAGCGGGACAGCGGATGCCGGGGAAGAGGCCGAATTGGCCCCATCCGCCTCCACCGAGGACGACGCGCAGCCCGTCGAAAGCAATGGCGAGGCCGATCACACGGAGGCGACGGACGAGGCTTCGGCCGATGCCCTTTCGGAGTCGGCGGACTCGGCAGCCGAAATCGACGACGCTTCCGCTCCCGTCGAGTTCCCCAACGAGGCATCAGCGGAACTCGCCGACTCCCAAGCGGAGCAGACCCCGGCGAGCGAGGGGTGATCTCGCGAACGCGCGGCTGTCGTCTCCATCATGGTTGATGGGTTTCTTTTCCTCATCTGTTGAGGGAACAAGCCACCGCGGCCACGGAACCTAACGTCACAAATCCTAACACGAGTAGAACCACCAGGCAGCCGCTGGCGTTCGATGCCCGTCGGCCGCGGCTGTAGCCCACCCCATAGCCCTTCCGCGAACCTTCGCGCTTGCCGCTGGCGTATCCGCTTTGCCAAATCCAAAAGGCAATGAACAGCACGACGATGAGCGCCACAACTTCCATCGCGACCCCTCCCCTCAGACGCAGCTGCGGAATATGCCCGTCAAAAAGATTAACAGGATGATGTCGATCACAAATTCCGCGGGGTTCGTCCCCCGAAAGGCATAGGCACGAAGCAACCCGACGCAGATCAAAGCGATGATGAAAGCTACCATGTTATTTCTCCCGTGGTGGAATCTCCAGGAGCAAAGAATCGCGCATTGCCGCACGGCGCAGGTCAACCATTCGCTGACCTTCTCTGGCCGAACCGCTCAATTCGTTTCTCGTGGATAACATCAAGCAAGTCCCTTGCTGAATGTTCCTAACCTGTGATCCGTCCCATAGGCTCCAATAGGATTACGTCACGAGGGATCAGGAACTGACAGTGGTCCGGGTATTTCGTTGCTCGCTTGTGTCGGCAGGATGCAAGGCATGCCGTGGCAACGGCTGGGTGTGCGTCCGAGTCGCTGCCGATACCTGCAAAACGCCGGGCTGCGATTCGTCGGCTCCCCGGAGAAGCCGAGGGTTAAGTCTTCATTTGTTGAGAGATGGGTATGATGAGGCGAAGCACGCCGATCTTATTTGGTCGAGTTGGTTGTCCCTAGCCGGTGCCGCATGGTTTGACTTTCCGCTGCCGCATCCAAGACTCTTGGTTGGGAGTGAGGCGGGCATGGCGGCTCGTCCGGGGACTCTCGGTCCATCGGATCGGGGATCGTGAAATGTTGGAAATCCAGGAAATGATGGAAAAAGTGCCGCATGGGGTGAAAGGTGGGAAAAAGATGACTTCGCTGGGCAAAGAAAATCAGCTTGGCCGGGAAGCTCCGGCGACTCGGGGCAAGTGTTGGTGATTGGGCTTGCCCGAATCCGCTGATCTGGTTATGCGCGGAGGGCTTCCGGATCGTCGGCCAACGGGTGAGGGAGGGTGAGGACAACATGCGACGGATCGCCATCATCAACCAGAAGGGTGGAGTCGGGAAGACCACGACGTCGGTGAATCTATCGGCGGCGTTGGCTCGCCTGGGGCACCGCGTGTGCTTGTTCGATCTCGATCCGCAGGCCCATGCGACGACCCACCTGGGCGTCACGCCGGCGGGAGATTGGCCCTCGATGTATGATGTTCTGGTGAACTCCCGGCCTTTGTGCGAAGTACGCCGGAACGTGGGCGAGAATCTCTGGCTGGCCGGGTCCGACATCAACTTGGCGGCGGCGGAAGTCGAACTGGCTGGCGTCATCGGGCGCGAGGTCATCCTGCGTGATGCGCTGGAGCAAGACGGCGAGGAGTACGACTTTTTGTTCATGGATTGCGGCCCATCCTTGGGGGTGCTGACTTTGAACGCCTTGGCGGCAGCGCAGGAGGTCCTCATCCCGCTTCAGCCGCATTTCCTCGCGCTGCATGGCTTTGGCAAACTGCTGGAGACCACCGCTTTGGTGGCCAAGCGGATCAACCCGAAGTTGCAAGTGACCGGCGTGTTGCTGTGCATGTACGAGAGCACCACGAAATTGGCACAAGAGGTGGCCGCCAACCTGTCCGCTTACCTGGAGCGAAGCCGGGGGATGGCGGTGCCGTGGGCCAGGGCCGCCCTGTTTCAAACTCGCATCCGCCGGAACGTGAAGCTGGCCGAGGCACCCAGCTTCGGTCGATCCATTTTCGACTATGCGGCCCAATGCCCCGGGGCCGCCGATTACCTCGCCTTAGCACGAGAGGTGCTCCGCGGGCCTACCGCAATGAGGGCATTCCACGAACTGGAGTCGGCCGCGTGACGATTCGCATCAAAATCGCCAATCAACAGGAAATCGTCCCCATTGATTGGGCGAAGTTTCGGCAAGTGGGTCAAACGGTGCTCTCGGGCGAGGGGGTGGCCCAAGCCAAAGTCACGCTGGCTTTCGTCGACAACGCCACCATCCATCGGTTGAACAAGCAGTTCTTGAATCACGACGAGCCGACCGACGTTCTATCGTTTCCGCTGAGCGGCCCCGGGGCGAAAGAACTCGAGGGAGATGTGGTGATCGGAGTGGAGGTGGCCCAGGAGCAGGCGGCGGAGCGTGGCCACGATGTGACGACGGAGTTGGCGTTGTATGCGATTCACGGATTGCTGCATCTGTGCGGTCACGATGACCACGAGGACCAGGCAAGGCGTGCGATGCGTCAACGGGAGCGGCATTATCTGCAAATGTGCGGGTTTCCCGACGTGACC
>JAOAAM010000116.1 GCA_026418875.1 Gemmataceae bacterium
AGGTTCATGATGCCGCACTTCCACGACATCCACATCGCCAAGGCGACGACCTCTCCCAGATCCACGCTGGGATGATAACGCAAACCACCCTTGGAGGGACCGCTGGTGAGGGAGTGTTGGACGCGGAAGCCGAGAAAGGTCTGCGTTTCGCCGTTGTCCCGGCGGATCGGGACGCTGACGACCATCGACCGCTTCGGTTCACACAGTCGGGCCAATACTCCAGGGTCGATCTCGGTGTGCCGGGCCACATCGTGCAACTGTTCGATGGCCATGCGGTACACCGGCGATTCAAAGGGTGATTGCGAGCCATTGGCCAAATTGCTTGCCATGAGCATGGGAGAGGCTCCGGGGAACGGGACGGCACTCCGTCGGCCGACTACCATCGCATTATAGGTCGGTGCGGAACCGCACCTTCGGAGCGTCATCATGACCGAACTCGCAGCTTCGGGCAAGTCGGACTCGATCGAGAAGCGACTGGTGATTGGTTGCGGCTACCTGGGGCAACGGGTGGCCTCGGCTTGGCAGCAGCAAGGCTGCACCGTCCTCGCCACGACTCGGCGAAGGTTGGCTGAGTTGCGGCAACTCGGCCTGATCCCCATCCTCGCGGACGTCACACGATCCGAACTTGTGCCGGCCTTGCCCTCAGCTCAAACGGTCCTCATCGCGGTGGGGATCGACCGGTCTTCGGGTGCGACGGCGCGAGATATTTACCTCGCCGGACTGGAGAACATCCTTCGCCGGTTGCCGCCTGACAATCGGCTGATTTATGTCAGCAGCACGGGAGTTTACGGTCCCGCGGGGGATGGCGAGGTGGACGAAACCGTGCCCCCATCGCCGCAGGAGGAGACGGGGACCGTACTCGTTGAGGCCGAACGATTGTTGCAGAGCGAGCGCCCGGACGCCATTGTCCTGCGATTCGCCGGGATTTACGGGCCGGGGCGATTGCTGCGTGAGAAAGCCGTGCTGTCCAGCGAGCCTCTGGCGACGAATCCGGACGCCTGGCTCAATTTGATTCACGTCGAGGACGGCGTGAGCGCGATCCTGGCGGCGGAAGCGCGAGGAAGGGTCGGCGAAAATTACAACATCACCGACGGGCACCCGGTCCGGCGAGGTGATTTTTATCGCCGACTGGCGGAGCTACTGCACGCTCCCCCTCCCCGGTTCGTCCCCACGGGGGCACTCGAGCGGGAACGTGTCAGTCGCCGGATCAGCAACCGGAAAATGCGGCAGGAGTTGCAAGTTCCCCTCCGTTACCCCGACTACGAGGCGGGTTTACTGGCCTGTTTGTATTGACGTTTGGACGAATTTGTCCGAATGTAGCCGCATGGGCCGGCCCAGTCGGAGGCGCATCGACGGACCGGTGGCCCGCCCCGGGGGTGAGTCGCCTTCGCCGATGTCAGGTCCCCCGAATGCTTTCCCAGTCGCGGTGCCTCGGAGTCGTCTTGGTATGGCCACGGTGGCGAAGCCTGAGAGTCGTTATCAACCGCACCCGCTTCCCTACCCGGCTGGAGTCGATCGCCGTCGCTTCGTCTGGCCGTACGTCATCGCCTTCGTCTTGTACCACAGCCTGGCGTTGCTGGCTTTTGTCCCGTGGCTATTCCATTGGGCGAGCGTGATCGTTTGCCTGGCGGGTCTGTACGTGTTCGGCACGCTGGGGATTAATCTGTGCTTTCATCGCCAATTGACACACTCGAGTTTCAAAACGCCGAAAT
>JAOAAM010000175.1 GCA_026418875.1 Gemmataceae bacterium
GCGCGACATAGCGGGCATAGGTGTCGGGGCGTTGCAGGTTCTTTTGCAGATACTGCACGGCGGAATAGTCCTGCTTGTAGCCGTTGCCCGGGCCGCCCAGCAGCCCCGCCGACAGCATGCCGATGCCGCCGCTGAATCCCAACGCCAAGGCACCACCTCGCGGATACCGCTCCGAGATGACGCCCAGCAAAGTCGGCCAATAAAACGTCTTGCCGATGGCGTAAATCGTGCTCACCACCAGCCACAGCAGGAACGAGTTGATGAAGGGCTGACTGAACAGCACCAACCCAGCCGTCCCCAAAAGCGAACTGACGAACAGCAGCCCCAAGGGCGAGATCTTGTGCACGATCGGCCCGGCGAAGAATCGCAGGCTGAACATCAGGAAATTCGTCCAGATGAACGCGATCAACGCTTGATTCTCGCTGCTGAGCGCTTCACTGCCGGTCAGGATTTCGGTGCCGATGTTCGTGATCCAGCTGTCGGTGCCCAGTTCGACGTATCCCACCAAGGCATGCAAGACGTACAGGACTGCCAGGACGAAGTGGCCCAAGCGGAAGCCCGAGGCAACCGCATAGATCAGCCACACCACCAACGCCGTGCCCCAGCCCACGCCCCAGATCGTTTGCTCATCCATTTTGACCCAGGACTCGGGGATGGCCGGCAGGATGACCGTGGTAAGGAGCATCCCCAGGAAGAAGATCACCACGCCCACGCCCAGGAAGCCGATCTCGCCCATCATGTCCTTGACGCTGACGTCCCGGGAAGCGGCTTCGGACTTGGGGAAACGCCGGCCGAGCATCATCAGACCAAACAACAGCACGGGGATGAGGAAGACGCCGAGTTTGAACTCCCAGCGGATGTTGCCGGTGTCGCCGCCGCCGTACTTGTTGAAGCCCAGGGTGACCAGAGCGCCGAGGATCAGTCCGCCCGGCCAACCGGCATGCAGGATGTTCAACCAATGCGTCTTGTTGCGGGGGAACAAGGTGGCGGTGAGCGGGTTGATGACCGTCTCGCACGTGCCATTAGCTAGCGAGAATAACCACGCCCCGATGAACAAGCACCAATAAGCCAAGTCTTTCCGCCCGGTCGAGGCGAAGACCGGAGTGGCGGCGAAGGTGACGATGGCCGACAAGATGTATAGCGCGAAGGCCAAAACCATCAGCCGACCGTAACCCACCGAGTCGGCGATGAAGCTCAGCACGATGATCGTCATGCCAAATCCGAACAGCCCACCCCCGGTGATGCCGCCCAACTCGCTCTGGGTGAAGCCGAATTGCTGACCCCAATCTTTGAGGATCGCGGCGCGGACGGAAAAGCCGATGCCGGCCGCGATCAGGGTCAGGAAGCTGGCCCAGAACAGCATCTTCTCGTTGAAACCGGGAGAGGCGGATTCAGTCGGTCGAGCGGTGGCCGTGGCCATGATCTGCGTCCCTATGCACTGAGGGATACCCAATACGCTGGTCGCGCTGTTGGGGGGATGCTAAGGCCGATCGCGCGAGATGTCCAGTCAAAATTTGCGCTCGTGCAAGCCGCGGCAATGACGCGCCAACGCCACCTCCCGCCACCGGGGCAACTCGCCGCGCCGGCTAGAAAGGCAGGCCAAGGGCCGGGTTCAACCCTTCGGAGCGCGATCCGCGCGAGGGGTTTCGTCGTCGTACTTGTCGGGGAGGGAGTTCTGCACGATCGGCTCGTCCATCACGTCCACGTCGCTTTCTTCCTCGCCCCGCTTCGCCGACAACAAGTGCTGCACTTCCACTGCTGAAATGGCCTGCGTCCGGTCGCCGCTCGATGGGGCTTGACCTGGACCGAGGAACACGCGGAAGCGGACTCCCGCAATGGCTAATTGATCGTTGGGAAGGAGAGCCGCCCGGCGAATCCGCTGACCGTTCACCCGCGTGCCATTCGTGCTGCCCAAGTCGCGAACCAGAAGCAGCCCGTCGGTCTTCACCAGCACGCAGTGCATCTTCGAGACGCTTTTATGATCGAGGTTCACGTCGCAGTCTTCCCGACGCCCGACCAAGGTGAGATCCTTCGTTAGTTCGATCGGCGGACCGCCATCCACAGGAATCAACTGCGCCCGCATGACTGACCTGCCGCAACTTTCGCGGTGAGGAAAGATGTTTTTCCGATCCTATAACTTATACCGCAGCCGCTCTCCGAACACTAGTCGATTCGACCGGTCATCGTGGGGCTTGAAGCGCGAAGGATGGAGCTTGAAGCGCGAAGGACGGAGCTTGAAGCGCGGAGGACGGAGCTTGAAGCGCGGGGCCTGAAGAGCGGAGTTTGAAGCGCGGAATTCGGAGTGTCGAGCGTGAGATGCGGCGTGATTACACGGAGGAATCTCGGATGCCCGAACCTGTTGGCGGTCTCCGCATCGGCGAACCCGACTTCGTCTTCGATTCGCAAAAACGTCAGATTCCCCGGCGGATCGTCCGACTCCAGGGCGACGACGTCGTCGAGATCGTCGCCGAATACACCGGCGACCGGGTGATCGGCTCCATCATCCATGCCGACCTGCAACGCTATGCCTCTCAGCGTCCCGGCGAGACATTCGCCATCGAATGGCTCAGCAACCGCGGTTGGGTCCGCTTCGTCACCTGCTGCAAACCCCGCAACTCGCCCTGAGGCACAGCGGCCGGATCACGGCGACTTCCGCTCCCATTCCATGATGAAGTAATTCACCTCTTCCGACGAGAACTCCCGCGGTCGATCGTCCTCCGGCCGCAGGCTGCGGCAGATGATCCATCGATTCCCCTCGAACTTGTAAATGCCCTTGCCGGTGCGGTCCTGGTTCGGGCCATCCAGGAATGTCATGTCGATTTCCTTGGGCGACTTCGTGGCATCGAGGGCGAGTTCGACCTCGAACGTCATGTTCCGTGTGGTCAGGCGATAACGACGACCTTGGATCGTGAGCGAAGCGGAGACGAGGCGCTCCGCCGGCACTTCCTTGCCCCCCACCTCCATCCGAGCGAGCACCCACTCGCCTTGCAGACGAAGCACATCGCGGGCTGTGGGATCGCCCAAAAGAGGCAAGCCCAGAACACTGGAACCCAGTAGCAGCAATGCCGGCAGCATTGAAGCCCCCCCCGCCGCGTTCGGCGATCGTTCAAGAAGAGTACGGCATGAGGATTTGTTCCTGCGGGACACCGGCGATTGGCTCGAAGCCGCCGCCGATGACCAGGTCAGCGAGTTTCATCGAACTGCGAATGTCGTTGTCCGTGAGGCGTTGACCGGTGAGCTTGCGCCGCAGGTCACGACAAATGACATCCGCCGCGGCAACAATCGCTTCGTCCTGCCCCCGGGCCGCCAACGCCGTCACCAGGATCACCACCGTGTCTTGGATTCGTTGCGAGACCTCGGCCATGCGGCATTGGCGATCGGCCAGTTGCAGTTGGTAGCGACGCATGACTCCCGAAAGCTCCAAGGCCGCCTTCCCGAACTGCGACAAGGCGAAATCGACATGCCGATCCAAGCGCGGGTCGAGCTTGGGCTTAGCCGCTTTGCCGCCGGGCCGTAGTTTCTGGTGGAACAACCATCGAGCATAGGCGGCGGCTTCGTGCCGCAGCTTCCAGGCATGCAGCGGATTGAGGGGGTTGAAGGTTTTCAGCTGATGGGCTTTGAGGGCCTTGCCGATCGGCTCGAAGAACTGTTTGCCATGCTCTTTCACCAACGTCTTGAAGAAGGCCAGCCCCAGGATTTCGCCCTCGCCTTCGTAGATGCACGGGGCGAGGAACTCGTGGACCGAATCGCCGAATTGGTGACCGTGGAGGAAGGCTCGGCCGCCGTGCGTCTTCATGTACAGTTCGATGGCGGCTTCCTTCTGGGCTTCGCTGCCAAAAATTTTGCAGACGCAGCCCTCCAGTTCGCCGCGGTGCCCCTGGTCGATGAGCCATGAACCCCAGGCGACCAGGGCATCGGTGGCGACGATGAGGCCGGCGAGGCGGGCGATCCGCCGCTTCACCAACTCACGACTCTGGATGGGATGGCCGAACGTCTTGCGGTAGGCCGCCCAAGGCAGGATGCTGGCCAGCATGTAGCGCATCGTCCCGGCCGCGGTCGCACACAACGACAATCGCCCGAGATTCAGGCCGTGGTAGGCGATCGTCAAGCCATCGCCGATCGGCGG
>JAOAAM010000274.1 GCA_026418875.1 Gemmataceae bacterium
TGTTGCAATCGGTCGCGGCGCGAGTGCTTTACGGCATCGGTCAGATTCGTGGATTCGCCCGGCTGATGCTGCTCGAAGCCTTTCTGAACCTCGGGCTGAGCCTGTTGCTCTTTCCCATTTGGGGGATTCGCGGCGTGGCCCTGGGCACAATGATCCCGAATATCCTCATCTCCGCCTGGGTCGTCATCCGGGTTTGCCAATCGCTGGCCATTCGCGACAGCGACTACCTTTCCGAGGCGTTGCTCCGGCCGATCATTGCCACGGCCTTGTTAGCCGTGTGCTGGTATCAACTCCGCTCGATTTGGCCGCCGCACTCGTGGTTCGCGCTCGCCCAAGCCGGAGCCCTCGGTCTGAGCTTGTACGCGCTGACGTGTGCTGGCTTGGAAATCGTCGCCGGGCGTAGCCGGTCACTGCGTCGAGCCGCTGGAGGGTAACGCGGGACCATCGATCGGCGCCGACTCACTCTCGGGTGATGAATTCGTCGAGATTCATCAACGCACGCGCTACTGGCAACCAATCACGGTGGGCGTCCTGGAACAAGCGCATGACGACCTGCAATTCGGCAGCCGAGGGCGGCCGGCCCAAGCAGCGCTGAAATGCCCACTTCCCTTTTTCCTCGTCACTCATCGTTGCCTCGCGCAACTGCCGGGCAAGGGCTTGCGCCATTTCCATGAATGCCGCATCGTTCAAGAGAGTGAGGGCTTGCAGCGGCGTATTCGAGCGATTGCGCCGAGTGCAGGGATTCACGCCATCGGGGGCATCAAAAGCCGCCAAGGCAGGGTGCGGTGCCGAGCGCCAGAAGTGGGTGTACATCCCGCGGCGGTAACGATTCGGCCCAACCTCCGCCGTCCACACCCGGGGCACCTGCGTGAAGCGGAAGACTCCGTCGGGCTGAGGCGGGAAATTGCTTGGCCCCCCGATGCGACGATTCAACAAACCGCTGGCACAAAGGGCGACGTCCCGAACCACTTCCGCCTCCAAGCGCCAACGCGACATGCGAGCCAGCCACCGGTTCCGAGGATCGACGGCGGCAAGCTCGGCGCGCTGCTTGGACGACTGCCGGTACGTCGCCGACGTGACCATCAGCCGATGCATGTGTTTGACGTCCCAGCCGCTTTGCACAAACTCCGAGGCGAGCCAATCGAGAAGTTCGGGATGCGATGGCGGCGTCCCTTGAGTGCCGAAGTCATTCTCCGTTTCGACCAGTCCCAACCCGAAGTGATGTTGCCAGATCCGATTGACAATCACCCGCGGCGTCAGCGGATTCCTCGGATCCACGAGCCAACGCGCGAAATCGAGCCGATTGCGGATCGGCCCCGCATCGAGGAGCCAAACCGGAACCCCCGGCACGACGGGTTTGCCCTTCCGCGTGAAGTCCCCCCCGATGTGGATGTGCGTCGGCCGTGGCTCCGTCCGTGCGGCCAGAACCAGGGTCGTCGGGATGTCCGGATCAGCGGCTCGGAGTGCCGCCAAGCGCGACTCGATCCGATCCCGAGTTTGATGCAAATGGATGTGGGCGAGTGCCAATAGCGGCGGTTGCATCAACC
>JAOAAM010000278.1 GCA_026418875.1 Gemmataceae bacterium
AGCGACAAGATGCCCGCCCTTACCAGTGTTTGGCTGCCGGATGTCATGCGGCTGAATGACAACGTCCAGCCGGCCGGGCAGACGGCAGGTTTCCTTGGCAAGCCTTGGGAACCCGAGCGGTTGATCGGCGACCCAGCCTCACCGCAATACCACATCGAGGGGCTGGACATTCGTGGCGAAATGACCAAGGATCGCTTGACCGACCGGCGGCGGCTGCTCGAACGGATGAATCAGAACGTGTCGGTCGACGCAGGAGCCGAGGCGATTCGGGCTTGGGATCGGCTGTCGGCCCAGGCTTTTGATTTGGTGACGTCGGGGGCAGCTCGCGCCGCCTTCGACCTGTCCCGCGAATCCGAGCAGACCCGTGAGCGCTACGGCCGATACACCTGGGGACAATCTTGCCTGCTGGCCCGCCGACTCATCGAAGCCGGCGTCCGTCTAGTCCATGTCAACTGGCCCCGGGAGCCGGGCGACTCCGCCGTCGACAATCCGATGTGGGACACGCACGCCCAGAACGCCGACCGCCTGCAAGACTTCCTTTGCCCCATATTCGATGTTACTTTCGACGCGCTGATGACCGACCTGCACGAGCGTGGCCTGTTGGCGGAGACGCTGGTCGTGGTCGTGGGCGAATTTGGTCGCACGCCACGCATCAACCCCGCGGGTGGTCGTGATCATTGGGGCCACTGTTTCTCTGCCGCCTTCGCCGGGGCTGGCATCCGCGCCGGTTCCGTCGTCGGCGCCAGTGATAAAAATGGGGCCTATCCCATCACCGAGCCGATCACGGGCAGCGATTTCACCGCCACCATCTTCCACCTGCTCGGCATCGACCCCGGCGGGATGTTCTACGACAAGGCGAATCGCCCGCACCCCATTTCCAAGGGACAACCCATCGCCGGGATCCTCGGCGACGCCCCGCCGATCCAACTTTGCTCCCCCGGCGGCGACCTCTCCCTGGTCCCCCCCTACGATGCCCGCCTGCTGCTCGACACCGACTTCTCCTCGGAAAAACCACTGGTCCCGTGTGCTCCACCGTCGCGAGAAAAAGGTTGGCGTGCCGATCCGTTGGAGGGTGCCTTCCGAGTGGTCAAAGGCCCGACCGGCATCTTCATCGGCGTTGAGGCCAAGGCCGATGTTGCCGAGGGCCAAACTGCCATCCTCGCGCAGGAAATTCGCAATGCCCGCGGCGGCAATTACACCTTCTCGATCGAGGCCACCGGCGAAGCCGACAACGCCGGCCAATTTGAACGAGAGTTCGCCGAGGCGTTTGAGTGCCGTTTGTCCTTGATTCGCTTCCGCGACATCAAGAAAGATCCCCGCGAGGCGATTGACTTAGGCAGCACCGTGTTTCGGCCGACGTTCGGCAAAAAACAGACCTTCACCGTAGACCGATTCCTCGGATCGCGCGGCGGCGGGAATAATTTTCCGATTGGCAACGGGTTGGGCGTCCGGGTAAGAATCCGAAAGACGTCTCCCGGCAACCTTCAGACGACCGGACGTGTGGGTTGGCGCATCCACACAGTCCAACTCGAATTCAGCCCGGTGCCGCGTGACGAGAATAACGACTTGCTGTGAGCGGCTCCGCCTGCGAGACCCCCGGCCCGACGGAAGGTCGCGTGAGAACCACGGAGCGTGGGTCCATCGACTTCGATGGGAAAAGTGCGAGTTCGCCCGTTGATTTGGAGCCCAAAAGCTGATACACTTGCAATCGATCGATGGACGATTGATTCCCGCCGAAATTTTTCGCCTTTGACTCGCCCGGGTTGGACACACCCTACAACGCCACGACAGTTAGTACTCGGGATCGTGCTGCTTTGAGGTCATCGAGTCGGTTTTCCTGACACGAATTTTGAAATTCATGGTGCTGATC
>JAOAAM010000296.1 GCA_026418875.1 Gemmataceae bacterium
GGATTCGTTTGACATTGGCGGGGGGGCATCCAAGACTTCGGGATGGTTTGGGAGGAACTATTTTCGAGACACGGGGGCGGAACCCGCGGACTGGCGTCCGCGGCTCGGGGGGTGAAATGATGGAAATGATGGAAATGAAGGAAAAAGTGAGCGGAGCCGCGGAAGGTGGGAAGAAGATGGCGGGGGCGGTGCTGGTCTGAAAGCATGGGGCGAGAGTTCGATCCAACGCTCACCGCTCCCACCTCTCGCAGCGTTGAGCCGATGACCTTGCTTGGGGTTGGTTCGACTTGACCCGGGTGCCGAGATTGCCCATCATGTGCCGTCGCCCCGGGGAGGTTGGTCTTGCCCATGCTCTTTCGATCCGATTCGATTCGCCTGGAGTGCGCGGAACAGGTCGCCACGCTATGGTTGGAGAGCGATCGTCTAACACCGACGGTTTTGGGTGACATTCGGGAGGCGGTCACAACGCTTCGGCAGCGAGCATGGGCGGAGGTGTTGCTGATCCGCACTCGGTCACGGCGGGGCTTTCCGACGCGGCCGAGCCTGGCGGACTACGAGTTGTTGAGTGATGCCACGGCTCGGAGGGAGTTTTCCCGGCTTGGGCAAGAAACCTTCCAGCAAATCGCCGAGCTCTCCCCCAGCACGCGGACGATTGCGTTGGTCGAGGGTGAATGTGTGGATGCGGGGTTCGAATTGACCTTGGCATGCGACTTTCGGCTGGCGGTCGTTCGACCCGGAACCCGCTTCGGCGTGACCTATTTGGGATCGGGGCTACTACCATGCTGGGGACTCACGCAACGCCTGCCGCGCCGGGTGGGGCCGCAACGGGCCTGCGACTTCATCGAGCAAGAACGGCTCGTCGATGCGCGGTCCGCTTTGAAGCTGGGGCTGGTTGATCACGTGTTCGGGCCACGCATGGTCAAATCGCAAATCTGGTGGACCATCGCCGAGGTGCAAGACCGTGCTCGTTGGCCTGCGCGGCCCACGGTGTTCCGACGGCTCTGTGACATGCCTTGGTGGGCGGATCGACGGGTGTTTCGGCCTCGGCTCCATCGCTTGTCGTCGCCGTTGGCTCGCCGGGTGATCGAGGTCATGCGGACAGGTTGGCGTGAAGGAGAGGCCGTTGGTTTGTTGGCCGAGCGAACCGCCTTCGCCGACGCAGGGCTGCACCCGGATGTGGCGGAGCGTCGGCAATGGGCCTGGCGGTTTGAAACGGTCCAAGCCGTTTGGAGCGAGGTCTCTCCACCCCGAAGCATCGGCCTCGCGCATTGGGACGAATCGAGCGTTCAAATAGCCCTAGCAGCGCTCGCGCAAGATCAGCGGATCGCCCTTCCCCCGTGCGGCGAGGGACGAATTGAGGAATTGCTTCGGATGGGAGTGGATAAGGGATGCTTTTCCTTCCTCGAAGCTGGCGAGCGTCGCCGGAACATCTCCCAAGGCCAGGAGGCGTTGGCGGGCTGTGACCTGGTGTTCCTGACGGGTCGATTGGCGCAAGATCGAGAGCGTCGGGTCGAGATCGAGCGTTCACTGCCGCCGGAGACCGTCTTGGTACTTGTCACGTCGGTGTGGCCGAGCGAAATCACGGATGGATGTTGGATCTATCCGCAGCGTGTGGTCCGATGCGATTGGTCCTGGTCAGGTATAGGGTTCCGAGGCGTTCGGATCAAAACGGAAGAGACGACGTCCGAGTGGTCGGCCGCCCGGCTGTTCCAATGGTGGACACAGTGCGGTTTTCGCCCAGTGCTGGATGGCCCGAGGGGGCCGGTCCCATGGCAAAGCGAGCCGTTGCTAATGCCGGCGGCTTGAGTTGATTGGCCGACAAGGTGAGGGGGAGGAAGCCGTGGCGAGGCCGTGGAACGTGGACTAAGTTGACAAAAAGCCTTACTCTTCGGCGGAGCCATCATGCGTGCCCTGACCATTGCCTTGGTGCTGCTTGCGGCCTCACCGAGCGACGCGGCGGAAATTTCGGTTCGGATGGAAGGCCGACGGGCCGAGTTTTTTCTCGACGGTGAACTCGTGACGGCGTATCACTTCGAACCCGACTTGGCCAAGCCATATTTCTGGCCAATCCTGGCACCGGGCCAAGTCCGAGTCACCCGCGGCTATCCCATTGACGAGAACCTACCGAACGCAACCAAGGACCATCGGCACCATCGATCGGCCTGGTTCTGTCATGGCGACGTGATCCCCGAGGGAGTGTCGCTGGTGCCATCGTCGGATCGGCACGTGAAGGGGGCCGACTTCTGGTCCGAGGCGAAAGGGCACGGGCGAATCGTATGCACCGAGGCGAGGACCACGAGTGCGAACACCCTTGTCACGCAGAATATCTGGCAGGATTCGGCGGGGACGAAAATCCTCGATGAAGTCCGCACCATTTCGTTGCATGCGGTCCGCGATGGGCGATTGATCGTGGTGGAGATTGAGTTGGAGGCAACGGTCGCTCCGTTGACTTTCGGTGATACGAAGGAAGGTTCGTTCGCGGTTCGTGTTCACGATGATCTCGCCTTGAATCGGAAGAAGCCGAAGAGCCGACTGGTGAATTCGGCCGGGGCGAGCGGCGAGGCGGCGATCTGGGGCCACCTGGCCGACTGGTGCGACTACTCTGGGGAGGTCGATGGCCGACACGTGGGCATCGCTGTTTTTGATGCTCCGTCGAATCCACATCGAGCAGCGTGGCACGCCCGCGGGTATGGGCTGTTGGCTGCGAATCCATTTGGTCGAAGCGTGGCCGGATTTCCGGCGCGAAAGGGGCAAACCGACTTGGTCAAGCTGCCCCGCGGGGCGAAGCTGAAGTTGCGCTACGGGATATTCCTGCATTCGGGGGATGAGAAAGCGGGTCGAGTGGCCGAAGCTTTCAAGGAGTTCGCGCGGTTGAGCGGGGCCGAGGGGAACCGAAAGTGAGCGTGGGCGTTTGGGAGCGACGAGAACGGGGGCAGCCGACGAGGCTGGGGAAGACCCCGTGGGCGTCCCCCGTGGCTCGCAAGGGTTCCCGGCCCAAGCGAGGATCGGCCGGAAGCGGCAGCGGCGTTCTCCGAGTCGACCTCTCTTGTTTCGTCATGCACCGAAACAATCGCGCCCTGTCGCCTCGAGCCTGGGGGCGGGATTTCCTGGTGCGCCGCCCCGCGAGTCCCCTCGAAGCAGGAGGGTTCGGGTCATGCTCGTTCCATCCCCGCACGCCCGACGACTCTCGCACCTTCTCGCTCTCGGCAGCCAAGTCTCACGGCGTCCGGTGGAATCGTCAGACCGCCGCCGCGCCAAGAGCAGAGTGATTTTGCAAGCGCCGACCATCACCTGCCAGCACTTGACGACCCACTTTTTCCGGTTTCCTCTCTGGAGAGTGAAAGATGTATGGGTTTTTCGAACGCCGCGACCTCAGCTGAAACTCGCTCAATGGTCCTCGCGGACCAAGTTGCGGTTCCACGCCGGAACTTCGACCACCACCAGCTCACAGGTCCCATTTGGCACACATTGGCACGCCAGGCGAGATTGCAGGGTGACGCCACGGGCCTGCTCGACCATGTCCATCTCGTCATCCGTGGCCTCGTTGCACGACTCCAAGCCCTGATGCACGATGACATGGCACGTCGAACAGGCGCAGACACCGCCGCACGAGTGGTCGATTTCGACCCCGTTTCCCAGAGCGATCTCCAAGATGCTCCCGGGATTGCCGGTCCGATCGTAAGGAATCCTGGCCGGATCGACGTCGACGATGCGCTCTTCCTTGGTCTCGCCGAGGATAAATTTGATCCGATACGGCCGGACCGGCAGTTGGATCTTGGGCTTCTGGATATAGGGATTGACACCGGCCATCAAACGCTCGCCTCGGTGGGGAATTTCCAAAGGCATTATAGTCGCGGAGAGGAGGCCAGCCCTCCGTGGTCGACGATCTCCCGCAGTGGTTGCCGAGCGCTTCGCGTCAGTTCGGTGCCCCGAGTGTCTTGGCTTATTCACCACCGCTGCCCCAGCCGAGGAGCACCACCCGCGGCCTGGGGGGAACCGGGGCCGCAGCATCCAGTGTCAACTCGTTGGTGTCCAAGCGACGCTCGACCCCTTCGAGGCCGTCCAGGAACTCCTCCGGCCCGAGCAACTCCTGGAAGGCTTTGGTGCCGTAATGCATCGGCAAAATCAATCGCTTGGGTTGAATCTGCTCGACGACCGCGCGAGCATCGGTGCCGTTCAACGTGTAAATCCCGCCGATGGGGATCATCAAAATGTCCACCTCGCCGATGCGTTTCAGTTGCCGGTCGCTCAATTCGTGCCCGAGATCGCCCAGGTGACAAATGCGAAGTCCGTCCACTTCGACGACGAAGGCAGAATTTCTTCCCCGGAGCATGCCGTTGTCCTTGTCATGAAACAGACTGACGTTGTAGATCTGGCAGTCGCGGAATTTTTCATCGACGGCGATGAACTCTTGCCGTCGGGCCGTGCCACCGATTCCGGCGATGACCTTGGCCTTGTCGCGGTTGGGGATGTAGTTCAACGTGGCGTGGTCCAGATGGGGATGACTGATGAGCACGAGGTCGGCCGGGACAAGCTGGCGGGGGTACTGCTCGATGGCATGGGGGTCGAAAACGATCCGGGTGCCGCTACTGGTCGTCACTTGAAAGAACGACTGCCCGAACCAGCGGATGGTCCATTTCTTTTCCTGAGCCGGCAGCGGCGTGCTACCCAGAAGGGCCGGCGCAAGGGCCAAGAGCTGTCTCTTATACACATCT
>JAOAAM010000299.1 GCA_026418875.1 Gemmataceae bacterium
CGGCCTGGGTCGATGCGCTTTTGCTCGGATATTCCCAATTGAGAGAAGGTTACGGCACGACCGACGAATAAAATCCCGAGGGAAGCGACCGGGGTGAAACCAAGCTGCGGACCGATTTCCAGGTTTCGGGACCGCGGGAAGGGGTTCTAGCAGCCCGTTGATTTAGTGGCCATTCGCGCAGCAGCCTGACGGAACTCGGCGCCGGCGAGTCGATCGCGCAGGTGCGGACGAATCTTCGTTCCAGCGATGCCATGAGCGGTCCAGCGACCCCACGGCTTGTGGATGGCAAAATAGAGAAGCCAAAAAAGGCCCGCGAGGCCTTGCAGGCTCCTCGGCGTGCCGATGCCGAACAACCTGCGCAGCAGCAGCCCCAGGTTCCGCGCCGCCGCTTGAATCACGTAGCGCTTGCTGACTGTTTCCAAGCCTCGCAACCAGGTTCGCCGCGATCCTCCCGTCTCGCACACGTGAGCGAAACTGCGTTCCGTCATCTCACTACGCAACCGTTGTAGTCGTCTACCCCGCTGACCGCACACCCGTCGGCGATTCGCATAGACCGCCGCTCGATATGCCGCCGGCTTGTCCGTCCAACGACTGCGATGCTTCCGTTTGGGCTCGGGAATATAAGTACGCCAGCCGAACGCTTGCATCAGCTCCAACGTCGCCGCGCTGTGATAGCCCTTGTCGGCGATCACTTCTCGAATCTTCGCTTTGCTCCTGGCCGCTTTCACGTTCAGTTGCGCCTGCACGACGCTGTCGCAGAGCGTTCGGCGTCGCCGTGATTCGCCGGCGTCACTCGCGCCGCCAGCAACAAATCGCTGTCCACGTCCACCACGTGTTCCGCCTTGTAGGCCAAGTGCGTCGTCCCATCCTTCATCCTGGCGATGCGGCTGTCCGGGTCGCTCGGCGATTCCCACTCGTCGTTGCCAACCTTCTTGTCGGGCCGATTCCGATCGAATCGACGCAGGTCTTCGGCCGTCGGGTTCTCGATGCCCTCCCCCTTGGCAAGCCGCGTCAAATACGTTTTCCAATCCTCCTCGGTGTCCTTGCGGACAATCGACTTCATGGCGGCGTTCGCTTCCAACGTCGTCGAGTCGACGGCCGCCGTCTTGCCTTTGAGCAGTTTCTTCTCAGTTGCGATCTTCAAAACGAACACGAAAACCTGCTCATGAATCTCCAATGGCAAACGCTGATGCACGCGCGTCATGCTCGAATGATCCGGCGTCGTCTTGTCGATCGGCACGCCCAGGAATTCCGCCAGCGATCGACTGTCGCTGCACCGCCAGGCGATGCCACGCTGCGACCCGATCCCCTCGAAGTATCCCACCAGGATCATGCGGAAGTAGACCCCCGGTGGAATCGAGGGCCGGCCCATCGTCTCGGCATAATAGGGCTGACAAAGCTTTTCGATCCAGGCATCGAAGCCCGCCTCGGCCAACAGCTCGTTGAGCTTCTTGTAAAACGGATGCCCCGGCGACTTGGGCAACTCCGTCGTGGCCACCCACAATCCTTGCTGTTCGTTTTTGCGTTTGCCCAGAGCCATCGTGACTCCCGTGCTCGCGACTTTATCCTCGATCCTTCAATGACAGCTACTCTACCATGACTGTCAAGAAGACGAGCGACTTTTTCAACGGGCTGCTAGGCCGCGAGTTGCCTGACTTCGTTCTCCCGAAGGTCGGCTTCTCGCGAACGGTCCACTACCAGCCGAACTACGGCGCGACTCCAAAGGCAGACGTGACACTTGCGAAGTACAAGCGCGTTCGACGCGAGAACCATTTCGTGGCCGTGGCCGGTGATGTGCTGATC
>JAOAAM010000305.1 GCA_026418875.1 Gemmataceae bacterium
GGGGAAGGTGCGGGTCTCCATCGAGGACCCGTCGCTGTCGGCTCGGTATCGGGCCATGCTCATCCGCGATGTTCGTCTTGGACCGGCCCCCGGGTGGATGCGTCGGCGGCTCCGTTATGCCGGCATGCGCCCCATCTCCAACGTGGTCGACGTGACCAATTACGTCATGTTGGAGTGGGGCCAGCCGTTGCACGCTTTTGATTACGACGTCTTGCTGCGACGAGCCGGGGGAAAGCCTCCGCACATCATCGTCCGCCCCGCCCGACCCGGAGAACGACTGACGACCTTGGATGGTCAAGACCGCGAATTGACTCCTGACATGCTGGTCATCGCCGATACCGTCGGGCCGATCGCCCTGGCGGGAGTCATGGGCGGCCTGGAGACGGAAGTCACCGATCGGACGCGCCACGTGTTGTTGGAGTCAGCGAGTTTTGATTTCGTCAGCATTCGTCGGACGATGCGGGCCTTGAATTTGCCGAGCGAGGCGAGCCTGCGCTTCAGCCGCGGGGTGCATCCCGAACTGGTGGCACCGGCCGCCGAGAGGGCCGCGTCGCTTTTGGCCCAAGTGGCCGGCGGGTCCGTCGACCACGGGGCGGTCGATTGCTACCCGGCTCCGCGTCCGCCGATGGTCATCGACTTGCCATTGCGGGAAGTCGAACGGCAATTGGGGATGACGTTCCCCAAAGATGAGGCGGAACGCATCCTCTCCGCGTTGGAATTCGTGGTCGAAGACCGGGGCGATCAGCTCCGGGTCACCGCGCCCCCGCATCGTCTCGATCTGCAAGAGGGTGTGGCGGATCTGATCGAAGAGTTGGCACGGATCCACGGTTACGACCGACTTCCCGCGACACTTCCGGCCGAGCGCCTGCCCGAGCAGCGGGGCAACCGTTCGCTGGTCTTGGAAGAGGCCACACGCGACTTATTGGTGCAAGCCGGGATGTTCGAGGCGATTACCTACTCGCTGACGACACCCGAGCGCGAAGCCCCGCTGCTGCCCGCGGATTTGCGGAGCACAACCGCGTATGTGCAAATCTTGAACCCGATCAACGCCGAGCGGACCGTCATGCGGCGCACGGTGCTGGCCGGGCTGCTCGAGGTGGCCGCGGAAAACCTCAAGCACACCGACTCGCTGCGGCTGTTCGAGATCGGGCCGGTCTTCTGGCCGCGACCCGACGCTCCCCTGCCCGACGAACCGCGTCGGCTGGCGATGGTGCTGTGCGGTCGTCGGCGACCCGACTATTGGGCCGACGGCAACCCCGGATCGTCTCCACTCCTGGATTTCTTCGACCTGAAGGGGATTCTCGAAGCGCTCTTCGAGGGGCTTCACTTGCCGGAGATCGAATTGACTCGATCGACGGCGGGATGGTTGCACCCGGGGAAGGCCGCCGAGGCCCGACTCGGGACCACGATCCTGGGGCACTTCGGCGAGATGCACCCGAAGGTGGCTCCGATGTTCGGTAAGGAACTGACGCATCGCCCCGTCGTGGTCGCTGAGTTGGATTTGGAGGCAATCCTCCAAGCCGTCCCGGAGCGCTACCTCTACCGACCCGTGACGGTCTTCGCCCCGGTCCTGCGGGACATCGCCGTCGTCGTCCCCGAGGAGACGCCCGCATCGCTCGTCCTATCCCATATCCGCTCCGCCGGGGCGGACTTGCTCCGTGACGTGCGGCTCTTCGACGTGTATCGGGGGGAGAGCATCCCCGCGGGGACCAAGAGCCTGGCTTACTCGTTGGTGTATCAGGCTGACCGCAACCTCAGCAAAAAGGATGTCGACAAAGTGCACCGGAAAATCGAAGACCGCCTCAAGCAAGCACTCAAGGCGGCCATTCGGGGTCAGTAAACGGCGGCAGCGCTATTTGGCTTTCGGCTCCTGCCAGCGGCCCAGCCCAGCGTCGATGTACTGCCCGCCGCCCGTCTGCCGGCAATGGATGGCCAGCACGTTTTTCCCCGGTTTGAGCGCCTTTCTCGCTTCCTCGCGGATCACGACTTCCTCGTAGTCGGTGGTGTAGCCTCGCACTTGGGCCGCCAGCACCCCGTTCAGGTACACCTCCGCGTCTTCGTCATGGTGCAAGATCAAGACGACACGATCCGCCGGGACGTCAGGTAGCTCGAACTCGCGACGCACCCAAATCTCCGGCGACTTCCACTCGGTCCGAACCACGGTTCCAGGCGTCCCCACGGTGCCGAACCCGCCGGGGCCTTGCTTCCATCCTTGGGCGTCGAAGTCCGGACGGAACCATCCCTCGGCCGGCTTCTCTGTGGTGTACCGCCAGGTCGTCGATTGCTCCCGGGCCGTCGGCACGAGGATTTCAAGCCGGGGCACCCGCGAGAAGTCCCCGCGGTTCGCCGCCGCCACTCGCTCCACGTCTACCTTGATGACCTCTCGGTCATACGTCAAAAGTCCGTTCGCCTCGACCTCCACGTCCGTGATCTGGGTGTAGATCGCGGCACATAGCCCGTTCTTCTCCTTGAGTTGGTAGACTCGTTGGAGCAACTGTGCATACTTTCGGGTCAGATCGGCGGAATCGGCCACGCCCCGGTAACTCCAAGTTCTTTCATCCCATAAGTGGCCTTTGATCGATAGTCCCAAGCCCCCGAATTCGCCCAACACACCAGCCCGGCGAGATTCCACCGGCGGCGCACCCGGTCCCGGGTAAACGTGGACATCATGGACATCGCCGACCCCCATGTCGTTCCAGCCGCTGGCGTTGTTCACCAGGCGTGTGGGGTCATATCGCTTGATCCACTCGGTGATGCGCCGGGTGTCGAATTGGCCCCAGCCTTCATTAAACGGCACCCACATGACGATGCAGGGGAAATGCCGAAGCTGGTCGATCATCCGCTGCAATTCGAGTTCATACTGCCGGGCTGACTCGGGCGAACGCTTCATCTCGCCGCGGCCCATGGGCACAATCGCATCGCCGCTGGGCATGTCCT
>JAOAAM010000342.1 GCA_026418875.1 Gemmataceae bacterium
TCTCGGTGTTGGGCATCCTTTTGGTGGTGAGCACGGCAGCGGGCGAGGGCCTGACGCAAATTGTGGATCGGCAGATCAGCTCCCGATTGTCCGCCGAGAAGATCCCCGCCTCGCCCCGGTCGAGCGATGCCGAATTCCTCCGCCGGGTGTACCTCGATCTGGTGGGCGTCATCCCGCCGCGGGAGAAGGTCGCCGCATTCCTTGACAGCAACGACCCGCGCAAGCGATCGAAATTGATCGACGAATTACTGGCGAACCCCGGTTTCGGCCGCCACCTCGCCGACATTTGGGACAACCTTTTGTTTCAACGCACAACGGACAACCGGGCGATTCGCGTCGAGCCGCTGACGGAGTGGCTGGCCGAGAAGTTCAACGCCAACACGCCGTGGAACACGCTGGTCACGGAATTGCTCACGGCGAAAGGCACCCAAGAGGAGAACGGGGCGACGACCTTTTTCCTCGCGACGCAGTCGGCCGACAAGATGCTCGACTCGGTTAGCCGACTGTTCATGGGAGTGCGGCTGGAGTGTGCCCAATGCCACAATCACCCCTTCACCGGCTGGAAGCAAACCGAGTATTGGGGGATGGCGGCGTTCTTCATGAAGGTACGCATTGATGGGAACCCGCGGGCGATGAAGGACGCGGCCAAGACCCCCAGCGTGAACGAGAGCAACCGCGGTCGGCAACGCAACTTGTCGGAGTCCGCCAAGGTCGTGCCGCCCAAGTTCTTCCAGGGCGAGGTCGCCGACGTCCGCACCGCGGCGGAACTTCGGCCGGTGTTGGCCCAATGGTTGACCCGACCGGATAACAAATTCTTCGCGAAAGCCTTTGTCAATCGTGTCTGGAGTCAGTTGTTCGGCGTGGGACTTGTCGAACCCGTGGATGACATGAACGAGGAGCGTGAGCCAACCCACCCCGAATTGCTCGACGCTCTCGCCCAGCACTTCGCGACCTCGGGCTTCGACATCAAAGCGCTCTACCGAGCGATTTGCCAGAGCGAGGCGTATCAGCGGACCAGTCGGCCGGTGCCGGGCAACGAGAGCGACAACCGCCTGTTCGCCCGGATGAACGTGAAGGTGTTCACGCCGGAACAGTTGTACGACAGCCTGGCGGCCGTCCTGGGTGAGCCGAACGCCGGCCGAAACGCCCAGCGTCCTGCGGCCAACCCCATGCGACAACCGGCGTCGCCGCGCGAACAGTTCGTGAATTTCTTCGCCGTCGGCGAGGATGCCAAGGCGACCGATTACGACGCGGGAATCCCGCAAGCGCTGCGCTTGATGAATCACCCGTACACCAACCGCACCGCCGAGGCTGCCGCCCGGCAATTGACCAAGGGCCAGCCCAAAGCCCGAGCGGTCGAGTCGCTGTACCTGGCGACCTTGTCGCGTCGGCCGACCCCTGCCGAATCGGCTCGATTGCTCAAGCACCTGGACAAAGCCGAGTCGCCCGAGGTCGGCTACGCCGACATCCTGTGGGCGCTGCTCAACAGCAGCGAGTTCACGTTGAACCACTGAAGTTTGTCGAAGGACAGCCGCAGGCGGTGACCCAAGGCGGGTGGCCGCCAGATCGAATCGAGTCGAATCGAATCGGAGGTTGACCATGCTGGACCGGGTGTCACGCCGTCGCTTCCTGCAACTTTCCTCGCTCGGACTGTTCGGGCCATCGCTCTCCGGTTGGCTGGCACCATTGGCCGCTCGGGCCGCCGAGTCGAAGCTCCGCACCAAGTCGTGCATCTTGCTGTGGATGGACGGCGGACCCTCGCACAAGGACACCTTCGATCTGAAACCCGGCACCAAGGACGCCGGCGAGTTTCAACCCATCGCCACCAGCGTCCCGGGCATCCAGATCAGCGAACACTTGCCCGAGACGGCGAAGGTCATGCATCATGGCGTGATCATCCGCAGCATGAGCACCGGCGAAGGAGCGCACGGCCGGGCCAAATACTACCTGCACACCGGGTATCGGGAGGGGCAGGGCGGCCTGGTGCACCCCAGCCTAGGGGCGATCGTGTCGAAGGAGCTTGGCCGTGACGACTTCCCGCTGCCCAACTTTGTCACGATTGGCAATCGCAGCTATGGTGCCGGATTCCTGGGACCCAAGCACCAGCCACTCACGGTCAGTGATCCGGCCCGAGGCGTCGAGAGTTTGAAGGCCGCCGTCGGAGGCTCTCGCTTCGATCAACGGCTGGGTCTGCTGGAGGAGATGGAGGCAGGCTTCTACCGCCAATATCGCTCGGCCGCGGCCTTCGATCACCATACCACTTACCGCCGCGCGGTCCGACTCATGCAATCCAAAGAAGTCCAGGCCTTCGATCTCTCCCGCGAACCGGAACAATATCGCCGGCCCTACGGCAGCGGCAAATTCGCCGATGGTTGCCTCCTCGCCCGGCGGCTCGTCGAAGTCGGCGTGCCTTTTGTCGAAGTCCACCTCGGCGGCTGGGATACGCACCAAAACAATTTCTCTCGCGTCAAGGCCCTCTCCCAGCAGATCGACCAGCCCATGAGCACCTTGGTGCGCGACTTGAAAGATCGCGGCCTGCTCGATTCCACCCTCGTCATCTGGATGGGCGAGTTCGGTCGCACGCCCAAGATCAACACTCGCGGCACCGAACCCGGTCGGGACCATTATCCCCGGGCGTGGAGCCTGGTCCTGTTCGGCGGCGGGATCAAGACGGGGCAGGTGATCGGCAAGACCGATGCCGAGGGGGCGACCGTCGAGGATCGACCTGTGTCCGCGATCGACTTCCTCGCGACCGTGTGCCGGGTTCTCGGCATCGATTACACCCAGCAGAACGAGTCGAGTATCGGCCGGCCGATCCGCATCGTCGATAAGGGAGCCAATCCCATCCGGGAACTGTTCTGAGCCGACGCATCCCGGCGGCACTCTTTCTCCGCCTGCGTCGGCGTTCAGTCTCCACCCTCGTCAGATCGGCCGTGGTCGGGCGAGGGCAAATCATTGCCAAGTGTCTTGCGGCGGACGCTTGAGGTGATGACCCGTCGCCTCCTGATAGGCGTGGGCAACGGCTAACAATTCCGACTCGCCGAACAATCGACCGGTGAACGTCAACGACGTCGGCACCTCGGCCCCGTTCCGCTTCACGAAACCGTTGGGCAGACACACCGTCGGATGCCCGGTCAAGTTGGTGATCGCCAAGTCATTCCCGCCGACATACAAATCGACCTGATTCATGACTTCCGACATCTCCTGCATCAGTTGCGATCGCAGCCGCTGAGCACGGAGATAATCGACGGCCGTGATGAAATGCGAAGCGCGGAATCCCGTCGGCCACAGCGTGCCGATGCGATCGAGCCGATTGGCCCGGATCAGTTCGTCAAAGGCGGTGCCGGCCTCGGCGTGCAAGATGGTGTTGACGATCATGGCGGCCTTCTGCCGAGGCAACCGGATCGGCACCAACTTCACCCCCAGCGACTTGAGCACTTCCAACTCGGGCCGATTCGGATCGTCGCCGACGTAGCCGACGCGCAGATCCTTCAATGG
>JAOAAM010000378.1 GCA_026418875.1 Gemmataceae bacterium
TGTATAAGAGACAGGGCGGTCGCCTCGCGCCACTGCTTGCCGCATTCGTACACCTCCCACGCGGTCAACTCGAAGCGACGCCGACGCATGATCTTCGCAGCACGGAGGAGCAGTTCGGCACGATCCCGAGCGGGAGTGTCACGCCACATCGGGAAGGCCCGATGGGCGGCGGCGACGGCGGCTTCAGCATCGGCGTTTCGAGCCAAGGCGAATCGGCCGACGGTTCGCCGATGCTGTGATGGGTCGTGCGAGGCCATCCACTCCCCCGTTTCCACTGCCTTGCCGTCGATGACCAGAGGATAGCTGCGGTCGAATTGACCCGCGACGGCCCGCAAAGCCGCAGTCATGGCACTGCGGGCTTCATCTCGGGAGAAGTCGGTATGCGGTTCGTTGCGGAAGCCATCGCTCGAATCCCTCCGCGCCGGGGGGGTCGAGTTTGCCCGGGGCGACAGTTGGGCGGCCAAGGTCGGGTTCATGAGCAATTCTTCCTCGGGGCGAAGTTCGGTGAAGCTGGCACGCAAAAAGGAATCGTTGGAGGTGTTTTCGAGCAATCGCCGCACCAAATAAGCCATCCCAGGCAGCAGTTGGCCGTAGGGGGTGTAGACACGAAGACGATGGCCCATGTCCACGATGACCTTTTTCATCGGGTCGGCCATGCCGTAAAGCATCTGGAACTCGTAATCCCCCGGCGGGACGTCGTAGAAGTCGGCACAGGCCAGGGCATGGGCGAGGCTGCGGACGTTGTGGCTGCCGAACGCCGGCCGAAGCTCCCGATAGTTCTGCATCAGAAAGCGAGTCATCCGCTCGAACTGGGCATCGGATTCCCATTTTCGGGTGAACACGGGGATGGGCCAATCCATTTGGTCGGCGATGGCATTCTCGTAATCCCAGTAGGCCCCCTTGACGAGTCGTATCCAGACGGGCGTGCCCCGCCGCCGAACCACACTCAGCAGTTCCAAGAGGTCCTTCTCGCAGTCCCGCAGGTAGGCTTGGATGGCGATGCCGATGTCGGGCCAATCCCGGAACTCGGGATCGAGGATGACCCGTCGGAAAATGTGCAGCGTGAGGTCCTTGTAGGCATACTGCTCCATGTCGAGGTTGACGAAGGCATGCGAATCCCGAGCGAGGCGGAGGATTGGCCGGAGACGCTTGAGGACGGCGTGGGTTGTCCCCTCGGGATCGATCGGATCGAACTGGCTGTATAGCGACGAGAGTTTGACCGACACGTTGACCCGGGGGATCGTGCCTTTCGAGTCGCGGTCAATCTGGTCGATGGCGGGCCAGCGGTTGACGTCTTGCGCCAGCCCTTGCACCAGTTCGAGGTATTGCCGTTGGTAATGGTCGCTTTCACTTTCGGTGATGACGGCCTCGCCGAGCAGGTCGATGGTGAACGCCATGGTACGTCGGCGGAGGCGTTCGACGGCCGAGAGAGCCTCAGCGACATTGGAGCCGGCGATGAAACGCCGGGCCATGCGACGGGCATTGATGTTGGCCAGCCAGGCGAGGAGTCTACCGGCCCAGCCCCGCTCGGGCAAGCGGCGAAGGAACCAACCGGCCCAACCAGGTAAGCGATCGCGGACGATGGTCAGGTACTCGCGCAAGTGCCGAGCCACCGATTCGGGAGTTTTCAATAACGGCAGGGCGTCAATGAAACGGAAAAGTTGGACCTTGACCGCCTCATCGGCCATGGTCAGGCCCATGATCTGGTCGTCGAACCAGGCGGGGGTGAACAGCGGCGGTCCACTACGATCCAACCGGGCAAAGAAGTCGCGCCCATAAGCCTGCGTCAGGGCTTCCAGCCGTGCCGGCGACTCCTTGCTCATCCGAGACCCTCTGACCTTGGAATGCCGTTTCCTATATGATTCGACGGTTGGTACCACTCGGTCGAGACCGGCGTATGGCGATCCAAAAAATCGGCAAATACACCGTCGTCGCCCAACTGGGCAATGGTGCCCACAGCACCATCTTACAGATCAACCGAGCGGATGACGGTCGGCACTACGCCCTGAAGATCGTCCCCATCGAGGACTCCGACGACCGCAAATTCTTGCTCCAAGCCGAGCATGAATTCCGCGTCGCTCAGATGCTCGACCACCCCAACATCGTCAAGATCTATGCCCTGGAGAAGAAAACTGATTGGCTTTTCCGGGTCAAGCAGGTGCTGTTGTTGATCGAATACGTCCCGGGCAGCACGTTGGACCGGATGTCCGGCTACTCCATCCCCCGCCTGGTGAAGATTTTTGCCCAAGTCGCCGCCGGAATGTGCCACATGCACCGGCGCGGCGTCTTCCATGCGGACCTGAAGCCGGGCAACATCCTCGTGAATTCACGAAACCATCAACCGAAAATCATCGACTTCGGATTGGCTCACATCAAAGGTGAAGACAAGGGCGGTCGCATCCAGGGCACACCCGAGTATATGGCTCCCGAGAGTGTCCAAGGGATCGTCAATGAGCGTACGGACATCTACAACCTGGGCGCCACCATGTATCGCATGGTGACATTCCAGCATCCGCCACCGGTCGTGAATAGCGGCGGCGGACGCCTCGGAGCCAAACAGCATGGCCAATTGCTGAAACCCGTCCGCGAGTGCAACCCTGCGGTGCCGCAGGTGTTGGCCGACTTGATTCACAGTTGCCTCGAGTTCTCGCCGGAGAAGCGACCCGAACGCATGAGTCTGGTCCAAAGTGAACTGGATCGACTTGCGGACGAATACGGCATCCCCGACGACGAATAACCCCACAGCGACGACTCGCCGGAGGAACCGCGATGGCCGAGTATCTCGACCGGGAACATTTTTTGCCGATCCGCAAATCCGACCTGGTCGATCATCTGTGCCGCCGACATCCCTTGGGCGGCCGACCGCTGTTGACGGCCGAGGAACAGCACAAGTTCCGGCGCTTCTGCGACATCGCTGCCGCTTACCTCCACCACCTGTATCACCAGCGACTCGATTCGCTCAAAGATCTCTACAGCCCTTTCGACCCCGACCGCGATACCATCTTGACCCGTGAACTCACGCCGGAACAACGGGCCGAGCGTCTCGAGAAACTGTATCAGCAGTTTCACGACTTATTGACCAGCGCGAATTTCAGACATCTCTCCCGCGAAGAAATGCAGCAGGCGACCCGGGATGTCAGCCTGTGGGGGATCAATCTGGACATCGACTTCGACTGTTTCGATCGGTTAGAAGTCTACTACCGAGGCTCGGGGAACAGCACGCGGCCTCGCCGAGTCTGGTACAAGCCCTGGATCGTCGAGGACATCCCCGTTCGTGTCTATCAACGGCTGGTTCTGCTGATCAAGCAGCGGCCGCACAAACGCCTGGGCAAACACCCGGATACGAACAACGTCTTCCTCAACCTTTTCAAAGACATCCCCACGGTGGACGTGGAAATGCTCTTCCCCGGGGGCCGGCTGAAAATGCCCAGCTGGGAGAAGAGCAAGCTCGGCGCGTCGATGGCCAGCGCCGTTGGCTTCGGTGCGTGGAAAATCTACTCGGACTTCGCCCACCTGATCACCGGAGCCGCCACGTTCCTCCAACAGAATCCGCTGTCGTTGTATGGTCCGTTGAGCATCGTTTTGGGTTACGGTTACAAGCAGTACTACGCTTACCAGGTGACTCGCCGACAGTATGCCCATCGGCTGACCGAGAGCCTCTATTACCAGAGCCTCGACAGCAACGCCGGTGTGCTGTCGCGGCTGCTCGACGAGGCCGAGGAGCAGGAGTGCCGTGAGGTGTTCCTCGCCTATTTCCACCTGTGGCGCGATGCCCCGGAGGAAGGCTGGACCGCCGAGCAGCTTGATGACTTCATCGAGATTGACTTGGAGCGGACGCTCAAGTTGAAAGTTGATTTCGAGATCGCGGACGCCTTGGCCAAGTTGGAGCGTCTTCAATTGGTCGAGTCGCGCGACTCGGATCGGTTTGTGGCTGTGCCGATCGACGAAGCGATGCGGCGAATCGACGAGGTCTGGGACAACATTTTTCCGTACCACCAGGAAGCGACCCCATGAGCGATCCACGCATCGCCGAGCGGATGAAGGGAATTACGATTTCGGGGATTCGGCGGATCTTCGAGTTGGCGAAAAATCTTGCGGACCCGATCGACCTGAGCATCGGCCAGCCGCATTTCGATGTCCCTGAACCGATCAAGGCAGCAG
>JAOAAM010000383.1 GCA_026418875.1 Gemmataceae bacterium
CTCCTCGAATGGGCCACCCGCGTCGGGTTGGGCGGTGTCTACCAGACCCTCGATGTCCAAGGCTACTCCGCCGTCACCCCCGCTCCCGGGGCTCAGACCAACACGGTCATCGGCGGCTTGCTCGCGGTGGATAGCAACATCGGCCGCTATCACTCCTCTCGCTTCGCCGTCATCCCCGAGGGCAAGATCCAAGTGGCCTACCGCTTCGTCGGCAATCTCGACCTCGGCTTGGGCTACACCTTCACCTACATCAACAGCGTGATCCGGCCCAGCGAGCAGATCGACCCGCAGGTCAGCACCACGCGAGTGCCTGCCAGTGCCAACTACGCCTTCCCGGGCGGTGCCAATCGACCCCGCGTGGTCTTGAACCACAGCGACATGTGGATCCAGGGCCTGAACTTCTTCGCCAGCCTGCGGTACTGACCCCGCTCGAGTGCGACGAGGATGAAACGACGCATCGGCCCACGGACTTGTCCGCGGGCCGATGCGCTTTCCGACTTGCGTTTTCTCCATCTCCTCATTGCTTGAAATCTGGCCCGGTGGAGCCAGCGGGATACTCCAGGAGAGGCACGGCACCTTCAGCCCAGGCTCGCTGGATCGGCTCAACGATCCGCCACGATTCCTCGGCCTCGTCTCCCCGAATGGACAGCACCGCATTCCCCTCGAAAACATCCAGTAGCAGACGAGCATAAGCGGAAAGTTCCTGTGGCGGAAAGTCGGCGGCGAGTTTGGCTTGATCCAATTGATCCAACGGGGCGCTCAGTCCGTTCAAGTTCAGTCCCAGTTCTACGCGGTCGGGGTTCAATCGCAAACGAAGATAGTTCGGCCGTGGGTGGCCCTGTGAAAAGGCCAGGTGCGGCACGGGGCGGAAGACGACCATCACTTCGTGTCGATCACGTGCCAACGCCTTGCCGGTGCGGAGAACGAATGGCACGCCGGCCCAACGCCAGTTGTCGACAAACAATCGCACTTGCGCAAACGTCTCCGTGCCGCGCCCCGGATCGACTCCCTCCTCCTCGACATAACTGGGAACTCGTCGTTCACCAATCTGGCCAGCGGTATATCGGCCACGGGTCGTGTTCGTGACGATTTCCTCAGGCGTCAGGCGACGCACCGCTCGAAGAACATCGACCTTGCGATCGCGAAAGTCACGTTCGTCGAGCGACACCGGCACCTCCATCGCCACCACGCACAACAGTTGCAACAAATGGTTCTGCACCATGTCGCGCAAAGCACCTGTGGCATCGTAATATCCGGCTCGACCCTCCAACGCGACGGTCTCATCCCACACGATCTCAACACGTTCGATGTGCTCTCGATTCCAAAGGTACTCGAAAACCCGATTCCCGAAACGAAGCCCCAAGATATTCTGCACCGTCTGCATGCCGAGAAAATGATCCATCCGGAAAACCGTGGACTCGGCGAAAGCCGAACGTATGATCCCATTGAGCCTCTTCGCCGAAGCCAAATCCTGGCCAAAGGGCTTTTCGATGACGATGCGGCTGTGCTGGCACATGGGGATGCTTGCCAGGGTCTTGAGTACAGGCTCATGAACGGCCGGGGGCAACGCAAGATACACTGCCGACTGTCCTGTGGCCTGGCCGATGATGGCTTGCAGATCGTGGTGGTTGGTCACGTCGGCTTGCCGATACTCCAGCCAGCTAACAACTTCCTCACGGGTCGCCTCGGGAAGGTCCGGCCGATGTTCAGCCAGACGATTCGCAAGCGACTTGCGGAACTCCTCGTTCGTCATCGCCTCGCGACCGACCCCGATCCAAATCCCATCAGGCAGTAAACCTTGCTGCCTCAACTCCACGAGGGCGGGCAGCAGGTAGCGCGCCGTCAAGTCGCCCGTGGCTCCGAGAATGATGAATCGCTCCAACATGGTTGGCCCGCCCCCAGAAAGCCAAGGCCCCCGAGCTTTTACCGGTGCTCACAGACCATGGACATTGTAATTTTTCTGCAACTGACTTCTTGCACCGTTTTGAGGTTCCTCATGTCTGCTAATCGCCGCGAAGTCTGGGCCGCGACTGCCGAAGGCCGCCGCGTCGTCGAGACCGCCTCTCGCCCCGAGGAGTGGAAACAATGGGGGCCTTACCTTTCCGAGCGGCAGTGGGGCACAGTACGCGAGGACTACTCGGACAATGGCGACACCTGGAAGGCGTTTCCCCATGATCACGCCCGCAGCCGCGCTTACCGCTGGGGCGAGGACGGCCTGCTGGGCATCACCGATCGAGAATGCCGTCTTTGCTTCGCCTTCGCGCTGTGGAACGGAAACGACCCGATCCTGAAGGAACGGCTATTCGGTTTGAGTAATCCCGAGGGAAATCACGGTGAAGATGTCAAGGAGCTTTATTACTACCTCGATGCCACACCGACTAGCAGCTATCTCAAAGGCAAATATAAGTATCCACTTCGTGCCTTCCCCTATGCGGATCTCATCCAGAAAAATCAACAGCGCGGCTTCCTTGACCCAGAGTATGAACTTCTCGATACCGGCGTGCTCGACGATGGTTATTTCGATTTGACCGTCGAGTATGCCAAGGCACATCCGACTGACATATTAATTCGTGCGTCCATTACCAACGTCTCTGCGAAACCTGCGACTGTATTCTGCCTGCCGACGTTATGGTTCCGAAATACCTGGAGCTGGGGCGGGGGCTACGAAAAGGATTGGGGAAAACCGGAACTATGGCTTGAGAATCAGGGCGTGACGGCGCGACATGCCACTCTCGGGGTTTATCGTTGGGAGGCAGAGTCAGCGACACAATGGCTCTTTACCGAGAATGAGACGAATGTTGCGCGGCTCTATGGGGTTCCCAATATATCTCCGTATGTCAAAGATGCCTTTCACGAGTGGCTCATTCATAGCAATCAAGAGGCCGTCAACCCGGCTTTGCGAGGGACGAAGGCGGCTGTCGTCTATCAATTGTCGCTCCAACCGGGCGAGACCGCGATCCTTCGTCTGCGGCTCCGTGCCATCGAACACGCTGGCGCTGCATTCGGTCAGGACTTTGACCAGACGATCGACACCCGCATCCTTGAGGCAAATGAGTTTTATCAAAAATGGACGGCGCATTTGGCCGATGCCGAACGCCTCGTCTTTCGGCAGGCCAACGCGGGATTAGTCTGGTCGCAACAATTTTATTACTACCATGTCCGTGACTGGATCACGGGCGACCCGGCGCAGCCTGCCCCGCCCGCACATCGCAAACATCCGAACGAAGACTGGTCGCATCTCTTCGCCCGAGACATACTGTCCATGCCCGACAAGTGGGAGTTTCCCTGGTTTGCTGCCTGGGACACTGCGTTCCACATGATACCGCACGGCGACATTGATCCGCCCTTTGCCAAGGATCAAATGCTCCGCTTCCTTCGTGACTGGTATCAACATCCCAATGGTCAGATACCGGCTTATGAATTCAATTTCGGCGATGTCAACCCGCCAGTCCACGCTTGGGCGGTCCGCTCAATTTATGAGCGTGACGGCTGTTGGGATAAGTTATTTTTGAAGCGAACATTTCACAAACTCACGTTGAATTTTACTTGGTGGGTGAATCGGAAGGATCGAACCGGCAAGCACCTTTTCTCCGGCGGATTTCTCGGGCTAGACAACATCGGCGTCTTCGATCGATCCCATCGTCTGCCGACGGGAGGATATTTGGAACAGGCAGACGGTACAGCGTGGATGGCATTTTTCTGCGCCGAAATGCTAATGATTGCTCTTGAGCTGGCGTTGGAAGATCCTTCTTACGAGGATGTTGCCAGCAGTTTTCTCCAGCATTATGTGGCGATCGCAAATGCCATCAACACGTTGGATGGCACCGGGCTATGGGATGATGAGGATGGATTCTATTATGACCATCTTCGGTTGAATGGTCGGCTCATTCCATTGAAAGTTCGGTCTCTGGTTGGTTTGGTTCCTCTATTCGCCGTGGAGCTTTTGCCCAAGGAGACGTTACATCGGCTGCCGAAGTTCTACCGCCGCCTGCAATGGTTCGTCCGACACCGTTCGGAGGTGTTAGGGTATCTCGAACTACAGGGTGCCGACGCCGCGTTGGATCGACCAGAACTTCTGTTAACGCTCCCGTCTCGAGCGAAACTAGAGAGGTTATTGCGATATTTGTTCGATGAGAATGAATTTTATTCTCCTTTTGGTGTTCGGTCATTGTCGCGTTATCATCGAGAGAGGCCGTATGTATGGCACCGGAACGAGGTCGATCACGTCGTCGCATATGTGCCAGGTGAAGCTGACAATGGGATGTTTGGAGGGAATTCGAACTGGCGTGGTCCAGTCTGGCTGCCGATGAATTATCTCCTGATCGAATCATTGCGAAAGTATGGACGTTATTATGGGCCGGAGCTTAAGGTGGAGGTGCCGACTGGCTCCGGCAACTGGCGAACACTCGAAGAAGCAGCGCGAGATTTGGCCGATCGGGTTATCCGATTATTTTTACCGGATGCGGAGGGAAGGCGGCCGGTGCATGGGGAGGCGCTTCGGTATGCGTCCGATCCGAACTGGCGCGACTTGATTTTGTTCTACGAGTACTATCACGGCGATACCGGCCGGGGCTGCGGGGCGAGTCATCAGACAGGCTGGTCGGCCTTGGTGGCGGCGTTGCTGTCGGATCGGGCCCCGAGGGGATGATATGGCTCGGGGCGGTCGATCCCAAGCCAGGCCGGTCGACGGCAGCGGCCTACGGTGACAGCAACGTGCGACCGAAGGAGAAATAAATAATCAGCGTGACGGTGTCGGTCGAGGCGAGGGCGAGTGGACCCGCGGCGACTTGAGGATCGCAGCGGAGCAATCGCAAGACCAAGGGCATGGTCAGGCCGATCACCGCGGCACAGGCGACGGTGATACCGATCCCACCCAGAAGCGTCGCGGCAGCCGGCCAGGAGTCCTTCCAGACCAGGCCGACCAGGCCGACGATCAGCCCGCAAGCGGTGCCGAGTAACAGTCCCGTGATCCCCTCCCGACTCATACGCGGCAGAAGGGTTCGCCAGGAACCGCGCCGACCATGTAGGGCTTGGACCGTCAAGCTGACCGATTGGATGGTGACACTTTCGGCCAACGCCAACACGATGGGGATGAAC
>JAOAAM010000401.1 GCA_026418875.1 Gemmataceae bacterium
GCCTTCTTGTAACCCTCGGTGTCCAAGTCGAGTTCATACTCGCTTCGGATGGTGGTGGTGAACGTGGAAAGCAGTCGGTAGTAATCGCCCTGGGGGATCGGATCGTACTTGTGATCGTGGCAGCGAGCGCAGCCGAGTGTCAGGCCCAACATTGCGGTGCCGGTGGTCGCCAGCATGTCGTCCAGTTCGTCGTAGCGGTGTCGCTCGACCTCATTTTTCGTGATCTGGGTGCTGTGGACGCCCGCCGCGAGGAAGCCCGTCGCCATCCAAGCAAGCGGCTCGTGGGGGGCATATTCGTCGCCGGCGAGTTGCCATTTCACGAACGTGTCGTAAGGCAGATCGTCGTTGAATGCCCGAATGACGAAGTCGCGGTAGTGGTACGCCGTGGGTCGGTCGTAGTCGTGTTCGAAGCCGTGGCTCTCCGCGAATCGGGCAAGATCGAGCCAATGCCGACCCCACCTTTCCCCGTAGTGCGGCGACTTCAGCAAGCGATCGATCACTTTCTCCCAGGCGTCGGCCGAGGTGTCCGTGACGAATGCTTCCACTTCCTCCGGCGTTGGCGGCAGGCCGATGAGGTCGAAGTACGCCCGGCGGATCAATCGCCGCCGTTCGGCGGGTTGGTTCGGGGTGATCCCCGCCGCTTCCTGACGCGCTTTGATGAAACGGTCGATCGGGGTGCGGCACCACGCCGGGTCAGCCACGCTCGGCGGCTCAGCACGCCGCAACGGCTGGAATGCCCAATGACTCTTCGCGGCAGGGTCGATCTTGGCACGAATCCATGCCTTCGGATCCGCCCGCTCGACCAACGGCTTGTCATACGGGGCACCGGTATCAATCCAGGCGACGATCGACTGGATCGTCTCTTCCGCCAGCCGCGCCCCGCCCTTGGGCATGTGCGGCTCTTTCGCATGACGCAGCAGCTTCACCCTCAGGCTGTCCGCCCCACGCCCCGGCAATACCGCTGGCCCCGAGTCCCCACCTTTCAACAACCGGTCGCGATCGGTCAGATCGAAGCCAGCCTCGGTTTCCTTACCACCGTGACACTTCAAGCACTTGTCCACCAGGACGGCCCGCACTTTGTCCTTGAACAGGCTCAGTCCTCGAGCCATCTTCGCCGCATGCTCTGGGTCGTCCGTTGTCGGCGGAGCTTGGCCTGCCGCCGGGATCGACAAGCGGGCAAATGCGAACATCGTGAGCGCGAGGAGGAAGGCACGGCACATCGCGGCACGTCTCATGCGACTGTTCCCAGCAGCAGTACCCAAGATCTTCAGGGACTCGGTCGGCTCCAGTCGGAGCGGCGGGACGTTGTCTAGCATAGCAGAATTGCCCGGGGTCGTGACCGGCAAACTCCGAAACCCGACGCCTGCGGTCTCGACGTCCCCCAGCGTCCGCCGTTGAACGGGGAGGCAATTTTCAACCAGGACTCCGACTCGGCGGAAATTTTCGAGGAAGCTTTTGAGGAAACTTTCGCCGGAACTTTCACCGAAACCTTCACCGAAACTTTCACGGAAACTTTCGCCGAAACCACCGCGCTCCCAGGGGCAGTGCCAAAGTGATGACGATCCCGACGACTAGCCCGAGCCACCGGGTTCGAGTGAAATTGTCGCGGCGGTCGCCCTGCACCAACTCGGGGGCGACTACTCCGTCGGCAGGGACGGTGAATGTGATGATTTGGCGATGGCCGTCTCCGGTGTCGGCCGTGAGACGAAAAGTTCCGGGGGTGGGCTTGGGGAAAGACCAGGTGCCCGCGGCATCGGCCTGCCCCTCGGCGATCACTCGATGATTTGCATCCGTGACCCGAATGCGTGCCTTCGCACCGGGGGTGCCGTCGTCGAAGAACACCTCCACTCTCACGGTGTTGCCTTGCAGTTGAACTTCGACGCCCAAGTCGTGAGCCATCGCTGTGCAGGCAGCCAGCCACAAGGCACTCATCGCACCCAGAACCATTCGCATAGGGTGGATCTTAGGCGAGAGATCAAGCGGCGGCGGCGGCCGCACCGGGAGAAACCGGACCACCGTTCGCGGAACTCGGCAGCGGTAAAAAACGGACGCGGGACGCCTCGGCGTATTCCGGATTCGCCTCGATGGCCAGCCAACGCCGGCCCAGCCTCTCAGCCACCGCACCCGTCGTGTTGCTCCCCGCAAATGGATCGAGAATCAAATCATTCGGATCCGTCAGGAATTGAACGAAAAACTCAACGAGCGGCTCGGGCATGACGGCGGGGTGCGGTGCCACGCCGTGCGCTTTGCACGCTTGGCGATACGGAGTGCGGCTTGCCGTATTCGAGATCGGCAAGACCGACTCGGGTACTTCCTCGGGCGGCGGGATCAGCACGTTGGGCGGGATCGCCCCCCCATGGTCGCGCAAGAAGTGCTTCGGTGAGAGATGATGTTGCGATGGGCGTCGGCCAGGGTTGAAGGTGCCCCGTGCGAGCAGCCTCTTCATGCTGTCGCTATACTCGTTGAGCACTCGACGGTTGTCCGCCTTCGGATAGGGCGTCGGCGAAAGCCACCACAA
>JAOAAM010000666.1 GCA_026418875.1 Gemmataceae bacterium
CCGCCTTTTTCTCGGCCTCGACCTCGGCGGCATCGACGCGGATCGGTCGGGTCACTTTCGGGAACGTGCCGTCCCATTTCGGATCGATGCGGCGGATACGCTCGGGTAGCGGCGGATGCGTCGCGAACAGATCCGTCAGGCGGGACAGCGCGTCGGCAAAAAACATGTGGGCGGCCTCCGGCGCGTGTTCGTTGCGGATCGCGGCACCATCCTTCAGCCCGCCGATCTTCTTGAGCGCCCCGCCAATCCCATCCGGGTTGCGCGTGAACTGCACCGCACTGGCATCCGCAAGAAACTCCCGCTGCCGCGACACCATCGCCTTGATGATGTTGCCGACAAATGCCCCCACGATGCCGAGCAAGTACAGGCCAAGGCCCAACAAAATAATCTGCCCCGCGCCCTTATCGTTTCGGCTTCGGGTTCGCAACAGGATGCTGCCGAAGGCGGCCAGACCCATGATGCCAAAAATGATGGCAATGAGCCGGATGTTCAGCCGCATGTCCCCATTGAGGATGTGGCTGAATTCGTGGGCGATGACTCCCTGAAGCTCGTCTCGGTTCAGATACTCCAGCGCCCCGCGAGATACTCCGATCACGGCTTGATCGGGAGCGTAGCCGGCGGCGAACGCATTGATCCCGCCTTCCCCATCCAACACGTAGACGGGCGGGACAGGGATTCCCGAGGCAATGGCCATCTCCTCGACCACGTTGAGCAACCGCTTCTCGTGGAAATCGCTGGTCGGGGTGGTGACCAGCCGTCCGCCCAGCATCTCGGCGACGGCTTTTCCACCGCTCGACAACTCCGACAGCTTCAACGCGGTCATCCCGCCAATGAGCAACACAGTCGTGCCAGTGACCAGGAGGAAAAGCTGCGGTTCGAACAACTCCGACAGCGGGATGCCCGATACACTCAAACCCGAGGCTGTCTTCAGTCTTTCGGGATCAAGGGTGGGGAGATAGAAGATCGCCCAAACGACGAAGTAGGTGAGCAGCACGGTCCCCGCGACGGCGATGCCGTAGAGGAACACCAGATACTTTGTTCGCTGCCGTGCGAGTTGTTGATGCTCGAAAAAGTTTTTCATGAACGGGGAAACCCGCGTCAAGGACCGTCAGCCGCACGTCTCCGACGGCAAGCGCGATCAGCTGAAGGAGACCTTGGGGGCCTCCCGCTGCTGTGGGGCGTCGACGGCTTCGAGAAGTTTCGCCTCGGTGAAACCGAAGATCCCGGCCACGAGGTTGGCGGGGAAGGTTTCGCGGCGGTTGTTGTAAGCGGTGACCGCATCGTTGAACGCTTGCCGGGCAAAGCTGATCTTGTTCTCGGTCGAGGACAACTCCTCTTGCAAATTAATCATCGTGGTGTTGGCCTTCAGGTCGGGGTAGGCCTCGGCCAAGGCGAATAGCCGACCCAAAGTCCCGGTCAACTGGGCTTCCGCCTGGTTCAATTCGCCGATGGCCTGAGCATCCGTTGGGTTGGCCGCCGCCTTCTGCCCGGCGCTCACCGCCGCATTCCGAGCTTGGATGACCGCCTCCAAAGTCTGGCGTTCATGCCCCATGTACCCCTTCACCGTCTCCACCAGGTTTGGGATCAGATCATACCGCCGTCGCAACTGCACGTCGATTTGCGCGAAGGAGTTCTTGTATTGGTTCCGCAATTGCACCAACGAGTTGTAGACCCCGATGGCAAACAGCACGAAGACGATCAGCAGAGCCACAACGACGAGTGCGACGATGGCGAGTGCGCCCATGAGAGTGCCGTCCTCGGAAGGATCGAATTCCAGCCGAATCTAGTTACGCCGCGAACCGACATCGCTCGGCTCGGCCGTGGCAACGTGTGCCGGTTCGCTTGCCAGTTCTTCGAGCGAACCTTGGTCGGATTTTATGACAACTCGCCCAAAAACTCACCCAGCAGCGTGGATGAGGTCGTGGGCGGTTGGGTCACGCTCGCCGCGGCGACCACCGGCAAGGTGGTGTCGCGGGGTGGCATGACGACCGGCAGGCGCGACGCCAGCGACACCGCCAGGTTCTGGCTCAGGCGAGTGCGTACCTGCTGGACGACCGCTCGTGCCGTCCCCCCTTCATTGGGC
>JAOAAM010000226.1 GCA_026418875.1 Gemmataceae bacterium
GTACCCAGCGGCGAGGTGCCTACGAACAGAAAATGGTGCCTGGCAGTCTGGCCCATCGTGCTTATGGAACTCTCGTCGTCTCCGAGCGCCACCGACACCGCTACGAGTTCAACAACGCCTACCGTGCGTTGTTCGAGGAAAAGGGGATGAGGATCACCGGAACCAGTCCGGATGGCGGCCTCGTCGAGGTGATCGAGATGGCCGGGCATCCGTGGTTTTTAGCGGTGCAGTGCCATCCGGAATTCAAGTCGAAGCCGACGCAGCCCCAGCCACTGTTTCGGGACTTCATCGGTGCTGCTCTTGTTCATCGCCGAGAGAGGCAGAAGCCCCGATCTGCCGTGGCAACGGTCAACTGAGAATTGGTGCCAATCCCGCAACCCGAGGCGGTGACTCGCCTCGGGTTGGCAACTCGACGTTCAGAATCGGCGTAAGGCGGTCACTTCCGCTTGATTTTGAAGTTCAGCACGCGCGTTTCGCCGGCCGTCAGTCGAATCTTGGTGCCGCCATCCACCGGAGGGTCGAACCCCGGTTTCAGAGCTTCGTGCCAGCCACGCAGCGTCAATTCGACTCCTGCCGGCACGTTTTTGATCGTGTATTCGCCCTTCTCATTCGTAACCGCGGCATACGGGTGGTCAAAGGTCAGGGCGTAACCGGTCATCCATTTGTGGACGTCGCAGTTCATGGTGAGTTCGCGGCGGTCCACGACAATTTTGTCGAAAATGTAGACGCCGCTTCGAGCCGACAAGGTAGCGCCACTCGCAGGGTTGCTGTCACTACTCCCAGCCACCTTGATGTTATGACCGATTGGGGCCGAATTCAGCACCTTCAGAACCTGCCCCGTGCGGACAAGCTGGCCACCCTCGCGATACTGAGGGTAAAGGACGACCACATGCGGGATGAACTGGCAGTACGGTTGGTCGACAACCACTTCGTCTGCCCAGGATTTTTCACTATCTTGCGGCTTCTTGAAATAAAAACCTTTCGGTGGGCGAACGAACACAACGACGTTGGCTACCTTCCCATCCTGAACCATCCAAGTTTGATCGCGGACATCGCCCTGGACACAGACAGGGCGGTCGGCGTGCTGAAAGATGCTTTCCAGTTCCGGACGTGGCGGCGGTTCGCCGTCGTACTCCACCGTGCCCGTGATGGTCGCGGTACCCGTGTATTCGAGAGGAGCCAAGGTCTCGGCACCTGAGCGGCCTTTCTTCGCCGGAAACAGCCCCTCGTCGCTCACGTCGACAGTGGACGACGTGCAGCCGTAAAGCACCAAACTGACGAGGCAAAAACCTGCGGAGAGCAGCACCAGCGGCCGAGTTTGTCGCATGACTCCCAACTCCGTGTCGGATTCAAAGTCGAGTGAGGCGAAACGGTCGCGACCGCCCCGCCCCACCCCACATGATGAGCTTATTTCAGATATTCCGGTTTGAACTTGATCGTCCCAAGATCCAACGTGCCATTGGCCGGGATGGTAATTTGCTGCCCCGCGCTGCGGCGGCCTTCATGCAGCCAACCGCCACGTTCGTGCTGGATGTAGATCAGGAATTTCCCAGCCGGAGCGTTTTTGATCTCGAACGAGCCATCGGCCGCCGTCAATGCGAAATAGGGGTGATTAAACACGCCGATACGTCCAGCCATCCATCCGTGGATGTCGCAGGCCAACATCAGCGGCCGACGCTCCGCCCGGAGGTTCCGCTCGATCATTCCACCCGGTGGGACCGTCAGGTTGATCGTCCCGTTGACGTCGGGGCTGCCAGAAATTCGAGCGTTATGGGCGATCGGTGCGCTGTTCTTGATCTGAAGCTTTTGTCCCTCCCGAAGCATCACGATGCGAGGCTCAAAGAGGCACATCGGCTGGTCAATCACCACCGGCTTGCTGGGCACTTGAGCCAAGCTGGGATGAATCGGAATTTTGTCGTTTTGGTTCACCGGTGCCAG
>JAOAAM010000227.1 GCA_026418875.1 Gemmataceae bacterium
GAGCATCGCGACGGTCAGTGTCGGCCATTGCGACAATTGATCGGGCTGTGGCACGAGCCTGGACAGGGGAAGTTCCCGGTATAAGTAGAAGTGCAGCGCGAGAACCAGTATCGTCCCACCGATGAGGACGAAGCGAAAGACTCCGGTCGGCAGGCCCCAAGGCCCGGTTTTGAAGGGCTGACGATCGGACCTTTGAAACGCGAACAAGAAGAGCATGACCATTCCCGCCAGGAAGTACAGGAACAGCGGGACGGGAATACGTTTCTCCTCCGGGAGCAGGATTAACAGCCAGAACAGCGTGGCGATGAACAGCGACATCGTCGCGCGCAGACTTCCCGCCGGTAAACGCAGTGGTTGACGCTCAAGATCAACAGGGTTCGGGCGGTCGGACATCACGGGCGGTCTCCTGAGGGCAGTTTCTGCGGGACGTCTCCCGAGGTGAGAATATCGCCAAGCCACGATTGCTACAACGTGCCGATTCCGGGCCTGATGGTAATTCGATTGGTTTCCCGATCCATTTCGGGAAATCAGGATACGGAGGTGACACATGCGAGGATCGTTGAGCGTTGTGATGTCACTCGCGATGATCCTCTCCTCAGCTCGTGCCGACGAATTGGCTCACTGGTCGTTCCAGCCCATGCGGCGGCCTGTTGTGCCCAAGTGCGACGGCTCGCCTTGGCCACGGACAACGATCGACCGTTTTGTTCTGGCCCGTCTGCAAGAGCATCGAATCGAGCCATCGCCCGAGGCCGATCGGCGAACCCTCATCCGCCGACTTTATTTCGATCTTTTGGGTTTGCCGCCAGAGCCGGCTCGGATTCGTGCGTTCGTCAATGACCCGCGCCCCGATGCTTATGAGCGGCTCGTCGATGAGTTGTTGGCGTCGCCGGCCTACGGCGAGCGCTGGGCAAGGCATTGGCTCGACGTCGTGCATTATGGGGAGACGCACGGCTACGACAAAGACCAGCCCCGGCCCCATGCCTGGCCGTATCGAGACTACGTCATCCGGGCCTTGAACGACGACAAGCCTTACGATCGTTTCGTGCAAGAGCAGATCGCCGGCGATGTTCTCTTCCCGAACACACGCGACGGCATCGAGGCGCTGGGCTTCATCGCGGCGGGACCTTGGGACCTGATCGGCCACGCAGAGGTTCCCGAGAGCAAGATCGACGGCAAGATCGCCCGGCATCTGGATCGCGACGACATGGTGACGAACACCGTGGGCACATTCATGAGTCTGACCGTCCAGTGTGCCGCATGCCACGACCACAAATTCGATCCGGTGACGCAGCACGATTACTATCGGTTGCAGGCGGTGTTCGCGGCCTTGGATCGAGCCGACCATGCCTACGACCCGGATGCCGAAGTGGCGGCACTTCGCCGGCATTGGCAACAGGCATTGGAGGAAGCGAAAGAACGGTTGGCCCTGGTTCGCCGCGAGCTAGATTCCCGGCGTGCAGGGCGGCTGGACGCTTGGGGGCGATGGCTGGAGGGCCAGGTGCTGCGTGTTCTGCATCCGAGTCTGGCCCGGCAAGAGGACGAACTTCGTCAGCAGATCAAGGAGTGCGAGCGACGATTGAAAGAATTGCCGCCATTGCAGCGGGTCTACATCGGCAAAATCCACCACGGGCAAGGTGCATTCCGCGGCACTGGGCCGGACGGCGGACAGCCTCGCCCGATCCATGTGTTGAAACGCGGTGATGTGACCAAGCCCGGAGAGCCTGTCGGCCCGGGGGCGATCGCGGCGATCTCGCGAGTCATGGGGGCGGAGTTCGAGTTCCGTGGGGGCGACGCCGAGAGGCGAGCGGCTTTGGCCCGATGGATCACCCACCCCGACAATCCGCTCACCTGGCGGAGCATCGTCAATCGTGTCTGGCAGTACCATTTCGGTCGCGGGCTGGTGGAAACACCCAACGATTTCGGCCGAATGGGCGCCACTCCCTCGCACCCGGAACTTCTGGATTGGCTCGCCTTGGAGTTCCGCGACCGAGGCGGTTCGCTCAAATGGTTGCACCGACTCATCGTCACCAGCGCGGTGTATCGCCAAAGCTCCTCGACCGCCCAGCATCCAAGCGACGCGGAGAACGTCTGGCTGGGCCGAATGAACCGAAGAAAAATCGAGGCCGAGGTCGTGCGTGATGCTGTGCTGGCGGTCTCCGGCTTGCTCGACCGAAGAATGGGCGGGCCAAGTTATCGAGACTTCGTCATCGAAAGGCCCGAGCATTCACCCCACTACCAATATCACAAAGCGGATCCGTCCGACCGGTCCACGCACCGCCGAACGGTGTATCGCTTCATCGTCCGCTCGCAACCGCAGCCGTTCCTGGCGACCCTGGATTGTGC
>JAOAAM010000693.1 GCA_026418875.1 Gemmataceae bacterium
GGATTCCCGCCATGCCGGCCAGGTGCGAGTAGAAGACGCAGTAAGGCCGCTCGGTCTGACGAATGTCGGACATAAGTGCCCCATTGACGACCAGGCGCGAGCCTCCTTGGGTCGAGTTTTCGAGTCCTCGGGTCACGTCGATCCCGTAGAAGGCATCGGCAGCGTCCGCGTCGCCGGACCCGCCGTCGAGCAGGTCGGCCCCGTTGCCGCCAAGTAGCATATCGTCGCCTGCGCCGCCATAGAGGGAGTCGTCGCCGGTTTCCCCGAGGAGCGTGTCATTGCCCCACTCGCCCCACAACACGTCGTTGCCAGTCCGGCCGAAGAGCACGTCGTTACCCCGACCGCCGTACAATGTGTCCCGACCGCTGCCGCCGAAGATCGTATCGTTGCCATCCATGCCAAAGGCAATGTTGCTCGTTCCGGCACCGACGTCGATCCGATCCACGAAGTTGCTGCCGAAGATCCGATCGTCGCCGGCTCCGCCGTTGATCGTCACCCCCAAGGGGCTGTTCGTCGCATCGATCCAGTCATTTCCGCCTAGCCCGTTGATGGTGATTCGTCGGACGCGACTGACGATGAGCGCGTCGTACAATCGGCCAGACCTTTGGATCGGATCGAAACGATCGCCGAACATCACCTGAAGTCGGTCACCCTCGACGCGAATTCGGATGTTGTCGTCTCCTTCGGTCCCGGTGATCTGCAAGTGACCGTCGGGGGTGAATAAGCTCGCCGGGACTTCACGACCCTCGAGCGATTGCAATTCCAGCCGAGTCGTCTGCTTCCGCTCGCCAGAACGAACACTGTGCCGCTTGAACAGGAACGCGAACATGGTTTATCTCCTTGTTTCAGAGGTTTTCTTCTTGAGGCGACATGCTGGATATCTGGTTTGCATGTCCCGCCCGTCTACCTGATCATGCAAATCACCTCGGCCCAAGCGGACACCGAATTGTAGAAAATAACAAAAAACGAGACCGATATTCCTGACCGGCTTATGATGCAAACGTGAATGTGCTTCGGATATCTCGACGAGATGTTAAGCTAACAATCAGCGTGGGTCGAGCGGCTTGGTGTAGCCAACGGAATCAGTGTGATGATGATCTTAAAATGTATTTTGAGATCCCGCGAAACTGATTCGCAAAACGACAAGCACCAGCGGCAAGTTCAAGAAGTGGTTTTGCGGCTAAAATGCCGAGCCGATGGGAATTTTCCATCGACTGCGTTCGAACGGAACCGCAACAGAGATTCACGACCAAGTCGTATTAACTTTTTTGGCTGTTGCATCATCCGTCGCTACCGAAGAGACGAATGAACAATCATCGGATGCTCATCCTAACATCCGAGGTTGAACAAACCCAAGATGTTATCCCGGGCACTGCAATTCAACACGGGTCGTGCGTAAGTCCTAACGGTGATACCCCATATCGAATCACATGCCCTTCGGTCGTATCGTCAAGTCATCCCCGGATCGAAAGCTTCGTCATTACGTCAAGGGCACCACTCGCTTGCCGGGGAGCATTCGCCCAACTTGCTCGCGGTTCGGCTCGGCTGTTCACCGTCGATCCAGGCGACGATGCCGTCCGTCACCAGTTCCAAGCGTAAGCGGTTGGAGAACCGCGCCACAAAACCCACAAAAAATCGGCCGAGGTCGGTCTCGGAACTGTATTTTTGTCGTAAAGCACTACCAGATAAGGAGAAAGGGGTCAACGCCGTGGAATTTTCTTGGGGTGCGGCGGCATCCGAATTTACGGATTCGGAGTGTCACTCGGGTCGACGGGGAGGAGGGAACCGAGGGCGAGTCGGGCCATCCGCCAACGCCGCTGGAGGGTTCGTAGCGGGATGCCGAGCAAGTCGGCGGCCTCCGGCTGGGACAAACCGTGATACCAGACCAACTCGAAAACCGCGCGTTCCTCAGGCTCGAGGCGTTCGACAGCTTCGTGAAAGTCGCCCCAGGCTGCCAAAAGCGCGGGTTCGGAGTCGCCCGTTCGATCGACGATGGCGCTGGGGCTGTCCGAGAGAACCGCGGAGGCATGATGGGCGGCGTGGCCGTGGCTGCCGTAGTGCCGACGGGCCATGTCGATCAATGTCTGCCGCATCTGAAACGCCGCGAGTCGATAAAAATCAGACGCGGTGGCGGGGCGAACGGTCTCCAAGGCTCGGTACAGTTTCAGGACGGCCGTTTGGGTCAGGTCGGCGGTTTCTTCCCAACGGCGGATGCGCGGGTTGGCTCGGAGCATCTGCCGAGCGATTTGCTCCAAGCGAGCGCAGGTCTGGCGGATCAGTTCGTCCCGGGCCGACAGATCGCCGGCTTGGATGCGGTCCAAGCAGGCTTGAATTAGAACGGAATTTGGCGGCGGTTGGCTCATGGGTCGGGACGCCGAGGTCTGGAAAATTTCTGGAGCATCGTTTCAACCCATCGCCGCCAGTTCGCCGGGCCTGTTGCCGGCATCGCCCCCGGGATTGCTGCCGGGATCAACCCAGGCAGGCCGGTCCCGGTCGCGTCCGTTTTCACTGTCCACGGCCGCGGCTCCCCCGGTGGCTCGTTCCTCGTCGGGAACTCAGGCCAATCCCAGTCGAGGTCGAGATCGGCACGCAACTGTCGGCGAGCCTCCCGCAAGTCCCACACGTCGATGGTGCGTGTTCTCCACACCCGCAAGTATAACTGCGCTGGGTCGGGCCCGAAACCGAGCGGATCCACTCGACCGCCGCTGGGGTGCTCGAATCGGCAAATCGTGTGAGCAGTCTCCGTGTCGATCAACTCGACGGTGCCCACGGGTAAGCCGCGGGTCGCTCCCGAGACGGCTAGGAGTCGGCCGTCGAGGGAAAATGCACCCGTGCTGCCTGGCAACTCGCCGATCACCTGCCAATCCGCTGTTCGATACAGCCGCCCGCTCCTCTCGCCGAACACCGCCGCCATGCTTCCGTCCGGGCTGAACACCGAGTGCCCCGGTTCACTCAGGAGTTCCGCGGTCCACGCCATTGTCTCCAGATCGTACAAGCAACTGTTTCCCTGGCCGTGAGAGCTCAGCACTGCCCATCGTCCATCGGGGCTGAGCGAGGCGTGGCGGATGTCTGGCCAGCCTTGCTTGCTGATGTCCAGAATGACGGGCGCGCCCTTCATCCCCCGACGATAAACGATCGGACCGAAGCAGACGATCGGAGATTGGGCTGCGGCGGCGGGATGCCCGATGCGGTTCTGGTGCAGCAGCCGTTCCGGCGGGCCAAGGACGCCGTTTTTTCGATCGATGGGCCAACGGTAGACGACGCTTTGCTGGGTTTGGTGGTCGTGGTCGACCGCGGTGATGAGGGCGGAATCGTCTGCCTCGAACCAGAGGGGGACGTGGAATGGTGGCAATTCCGCCAACACGGCACCACTGGCCGCCGCGTGAAACAGGCACGTTTGATATTCCGATCCATGGCTGGTGACCAGCAACTGCCGATCGTGACTCCATACCGTCTTGCAAAACGCATCCAGTGTGTGCGGGCTTATTGTGAGCGGTCGGACGGATCGGTTCATCAATCGGTAACGTCGGAGGGTTTTTCCGTCCAATTCGGGCGTGAGGATGTGATCGGGAGAGACGGTGAGCCGGTGGTCGGCCAAGGCCATGCTCGTCGTCAGGAGCAGATCGCCGCAGGAGCCATCGAAAATGCGCAGTTCCCGGCTCCAATCATACGAGACCAGGAAGTCTCCCATGGGGGAGTAGGCTAGCTGAATGCCTGAGCCGCTCAGCTGCTCCGGGATGGTGGCAGTGACTTGGAGGCGGTCGTCGAGCAGTCGAATCGAGCGATCCATGCCGGCCACCGCGAGTCGTTTTCCATCAGGATGCCAGGCGGCGACGGCCGGTTCAAAAGGGATTGGCTGTTCACGGAGCACCGCGGCCGAGTCGGTATCCACGAGGACGAGGAAGTGTCGATCGTCCTGCGTCCGAAACGAGACGTACTGTGGTTTGGCAGGGTGGAAAGCTCGCTCGCCCATGGGCAGCAGCGGCGGTAACTCGCGTCGAATTTCGCCCGTGGAACCGTCGAGCAGGACCATCACTTCGCCGCGGTCAGGCAAGTTCAAGAGACAAACCAAGAAGCGGCCATCGGGCCGAAAGACGACCGAGCGGACGTTTTTTTGCCGCCATTTCACGGTCCAGCGTTTGGGATTGTCGGCATCTGGAAAGACCCGAGCAAGATCGATTTGGCCGGCCCCTTCAGCAC
>JAOAAM010000694.1 GCA_026418875.1 Gemmataceae bacterium
GCGAACGGGAGAGTCGATCGACCTTGTAGACGACCACGCAGTCGTCAAAAACCGGGGGACTCACGTCCCCGGCTCGGCATGTCTGAAAGCAGTCGTCAAAAACCGGGGACTCACGTCCCCGGCTCGGCATGTCTGAAAGCAGTCGTCGTAGTGGGCGGGCAACAGCGTCCAGCCTTCGTGGGCCTGGCTTTTGATGAAGGCCTCAGCGGCCTCGCGTTGGGCGTCGAGAGAGTTGAACTCCTGCTCTAGCCCCTCCTCGGTCGACTTGCGAGTGTAAATGGCACAGCGGATGCTCGTTGGTGCGGGTGGACTTTTGCGGTCCTTGTCTCTGGTCATCGGCGTCCCTCCGTTCCCAGGCGAAAGAAGTGGAAGCCGTTGCAGTGCTGGCCGGTGATCGCCTTGGCCACGGCGCTGAGCGATTGGAAGACCTCGCCTTCGAACTCGAAGCCGTGCGGCAGGACCTTCACCAGTAAGGTTTCGCCCTTGTACTGGCGCGTGATGATCGTGCCCGGCGGCGGCAAGCGGTCGTCCAGCTTGAACCGCAGGCCGACGGTGGTCGTGCGTTCCGGGTCGGCTTTGGCGGGCCTGGGCTTGGGCGGCGACAGCCGTAGGTCCGCGTCGTTGGCCAACTCCTCCGCGCGGCGTCGGGCCCGTTCGGACAGGTCGCCTTCGGCTAGGGCCTGGATGCGCCAGGCGATTCGCTTGACCAGCCACGCCTTGTTGTGGGCGTTCGTCGGTTCGCCAAAGACCTCGGCGTACCTGGCCCGCAGTTCTTTAACGGTCAGCCGCTGGAGCGCGGCGACCTCTCTGCCGACATTCAGATGCATGCTGTGCTCCTTTCTCGCTCTCCTCGGAAACCGTTAACCCGTGTGGACACTGAGCACGGTCTGCGGCGGAACCTCAAGGCAATTTGGACCGGTTTCCGGTAAGTTTTCCGGGGCGCGAACCTGGTCCGCATCGGTCGGGAGCGCGGCACGAGAGCGGAGACGCAGAACCCCGGCAGCGAGGATGGCGGCAACCGCGCGGAGCCGTTCGTCGGGAGTCAGGGCAGCGGGATCGTCGTGTGGTCGCATGGGACCTCCTCGGGGAAGCGCCCACAACGACCTTCGCCTGGCGACCGGCCGCTTGTCTGGCGGGAAGCGTTCGTCTACCTCATGATCTTTGCAATTCGAGTTCGAAATGACGCATCGGGGTCCGAGAGGAAACGGGTTGGTAACTCCGAGAGGGGTGGTAACCAGAGATTTGGAGAGTTCGAAACGCAAAATCTCGGGGTTCGAGAGGAACCTTGAAGGTTCCTTTCGGACCCCAAGTGATCTCACTCGAAACAGAGATTTTGGGTCTGCGTCGCCGCTTGTCGGAAACTCTTGCGGGACAAGTAGAAAAAGCGAAACGCCGGGAGGGGCAACTCTCGGTGTTCGGTGTTCACCAGTGTGGACGATTGATTCGTAGAAGTGACCGTCAGCTCCCCGAGAGGAACACTCTTCGTAATAAATCTCAGAATATCTTGGTGAATCATTCCCCAAGTCTACGGCAACACGATCGCTCCTGTCATACCGTAATGTTGTCCTGTGACTTCTAACAAGGCACTTTGCGATGTCAAAAGGTCACGAAACGCCATTGCCACGGCGAAAACATCTGCAACATATCCAATGGCGGAAAAATGAATCGATGCTTTTCATGCCGCGTTGTCGTCTCGGATTTGCGTATAAACCTGCTTGAGCAGATATTCAGACACGATCTTGCGGAACTCCCCGTCGTTCATGTACTTAGCGAAGATCTCCTCGTTCTGCTCCATGCGGTCGATGAACAAGCCCTCAAGGGCCTTGAGGAAGACGAATCGGAAGTTGTCCAGCGTGTTGGCCGCGGCAGCCTGGCGCAGCTCTTCGTCGGCGACGGCCTCTTCCCGAAGCTGGTGGAAAAAGAGTTCGTCAGCTTGAGTGAAGTCGGTGCCGAACCGCTCATTGATCACGTCAATCAGCCGCGACAACTCAATGCGGGTATCCTTGGCTTTGCCGGTGCCCACGGCTGTGGGACCTTCGACCGGCACATTGTCTCCCTGGTCGAGCCGAATGGAGCCCTCACTAATTTTCTGAAGGCGGTAATACTTGAGCGAGACTTCGTCATCGAATGCGTATTTTTCTCCGCTGGACCGGTGCGGCAACTTCGAGGCCAGGAAGCGGGCATAGGTATACAGCTTTTCTAAGTCGCTGTCCTGAAACGGGATGACCTGCGACATAAACCCGTATAAATTTCGGAACGTATTGAGCAAGCTCCGAAACTCGTCCTGCGATTCTTCATCGAGCTGTCGAAAGCGGCCGACCGCCGGATCGAGGAACGAATTCATCAGCGCGTGATCCGATGGCGATTGAGCTGCCTTTGGTTTGAAAAAGATCTTGCAAAGACCCTCCACGTCGTCGCGGTAGAAAACCTGCATGGCCTCCAGTTTGCCTTGCAGCTCGTAAAGCTGCCGGGGATCGGCGCGCTCGCCTAGGATGGTCTGTTCGTAATAGGGCTTGAACGCATTCTGGATGTCTTCGGCATCGTTGACGAAATCGAGAACAAACGTGTCTTCCTTGCCCGGACAGGTGCGGTTCAGGCGTGAAAGGGTCTGCACAGCCTGGATGCCGTCGAGCCGCTTATCCACATACATCGTGTGCAACAGCGGCTGATCGAAGCCGGTCTGAAACTTCTCCGCCACAATCAGCAGATGGTATTCCTCCGTGGCAAATTTATCGGGAAGCTCCTTTTCGCGGATCGGTCGGCCGGCGGTATCGCGATTCATCTCCGGCTCAGTGTAAGTCACGCCTGGTGCGTCTGGGTCTTCAACGGTGCCAGAGAATGCGACCAGCGCCTTGATGCCGGTGTACCCCTTTTCCTGAATCTGCCGATCGAATTCCTGCTTGTAGCGAACGGCATGCAAGCGGGAACTGGTGACGACCATCGCCTTGGCCCGCCCGCCGATCTTATGCCGAGTGAATGTCCGGAAGTGCTCCAGCATCACTTCCGTCTTCTGAGCGATGTTGTGCGGGTGCAAACTCATGAACCGGGCCAGCGCCTTGGCCGCCTTGTTCCGGCTGACCTGCGGATCATCGGCAATCGCTTTGACGAGCCGATAATACGTCTTGTAGGTCGTGTAGTTTCTCAGCACGTCGAGGATGAAGCCTTCCTCGATAGCCTGCCTCATGCTGTAGAGGTGAAACGGCCTTGGCGTGCCGTCCAGCCCCGGCGTGCCAAACACCTCCAACGTCTTGTATTTCGGGGTCGCGGTAAAGGCGAAAAAGCTGATATTCGGCTGTCTGCCTCGCTTCGCCATCGTCCGCAGGATTTCCTCTTCGTAATCCATCAAACCTTGCGCCTGGGCTTCTTCCCGGGCCTTTTTCTTGATGGCCTGGGCTGCGAGAACGCCCTTGAGTTCCGTCGCCGTCTCACCCGACTGCGAGCTATGCGCCTCATCGACGATCACCGCATACCGCCGATCTGGCATATCGCCCACCTTGTCGGTCACGAATGGGAACTTTTGCAGCGTCGTAATAATGATCGGCGTGCCGCTCCTCAGCGCTTTGGCAAGTTGCTCCGAATCCTCATCGATCTTCTGAACGACCCCTTGCTTGTGCTCAAATTGATAAATCGTATCCTGCAACTGTCGGTCGAGTACCAGCCGATCCGTAATGACGATGACCGAATCAAATACCTTTTCATCCCGGTCGTTGTGCAGGCTGGCTAATCGATGCGCCAGCCAGGCGATGGAGTTGCTCTTGCCGCTGCCGGCCGAATGCTGGATCAGGTAGTTATGACCAACCCCGTTGGCCTTCGCGTCCGCTTCGAGAGCAAGGACGGCGGCCAGTTGATGATAGCGGGGGAAAATCATCGTCTCTTTGCGAATCCGCCGCTCGCCAACGAGTTTCTCATCGGTTTGCAGATGCAGGAACCGGCCGACAATATCGAGCCAGGAATCCCGTTGCCACACCTCCTCCCACAAATAGGCCGTCTTGTACCCGTTCGGGTTGTCCGGGTTGCCGGACCCCGTGCCGTTGCCTTTGTTGAACGGCAAAAACGTGGTCTTGTTGCCCTCCAGCCGCGTTGTCATCCACACCACATCGGGGTCAACCGCAAAGTGCACCAGCGTCCGTCGTTTGAACTCGAACAGGCGCTCGCGCGGATCGCGGTCGGACTTGTACTGGTGCTTGGCGTGCTCGGCGTTCTGGCCGGACAGCGGGTTCTTGAGTTCCGCCGTTGCCACCGGAATGCCGTTGAGGCTTAGCAGCAGGTCAACCGATTTTTCATGTCTGGTGCTGTAGTGGACTTGCCGGGTGACGGTCAGCCGGTTGGCGTCGTACAACCGCCGCGCTTCCGGGTTCATGCCGTGTGCCGGGGCGAAATAGGCCGCGCGGATGAGCTTGCCGAAGCACTTGAAGCCGTGGCGAATGACCGCCAGTGCCCCGGCCTGGCCGTCGAGGGCCTTGGTCAGATCCTCTAGCACGACGCTTTCCGTGCTCGACCCGTGGAGCTTTTCGAGGGCCTGCCACACTTCAGGCTGCGTGGCTTGGACGAAGGCGATGAACTCAGCCGGGAAGATGGCCCGTTCGCGGTCGAACGCCGCCGGGTCGCCTTTGGCATAGCCACCGACGGTGATCAGATGGTGTTCTATCGCGGCCTCAAAGGCCCGCTCACGATGATCGACGGGCATGGGCCTCCTCCTTCCAATCGAATCGGGCTTTGAGTTCCTTTAACATCACAAATGTGTTGTGATATTTCACTCCGAATTGAGCGCACACATCGGGCAACAGGATGCGACTTTTCGAGTTCGGCCGGGGCTGTTCGTTGGTTACGACGATCCCTAGATGAACTCGCGCATACGCCACGAGCCAGCCGTCGGCTTCCGTGGCAAATTTTGCCTTGGCTGCATCTTCGTATTGTGGGTTTCTCTGGACCCACAGCATGATCTCCTCATAAGCGTCCTTAACTTCCTTATCGTTCGTTTGCAGAAAGAATCCGGCCGGCAGATCATTTTTCACCCACTGCACCAAGTCCTCGGTCTCGCGCCCGAGGAGCAATTCACGCTGGACTTGATCGATGCTGAACACGCGGCCCGCCCGGTGATGATGAATCAGGCACTCCCAGAACCCCGGACAAATCGAGAACGCATAGTAGGTGTTCTTCGCGGCTATGAACACGTCCGAATCCAGATAGAAGGGCAGCTTGCGGCTCATGGCAGTTGCACCCCGAGCCGCGCGGCATACTCCTGGAACGCTCCGCCATTCAGGCCAATCAAGGAATAGGCTTCTTTGAAACTCAACCGGCCCTCCAAGGCCGCGTAAATCACCTGCCGGGCGAACAACTCACCCACACGATTCGCCTGATTTCGGTAGAAATCGCCCCCGCCGGCAGCCGCCTTCTTCCGCAACTCACGCCGAGAGTGCGACTCATAAAACGCCAGGAATTCGTGAGTGTCGATCAGGTGCAGATCTTTCGCCCGCCGTGCGGCCACGATCGGGCTGACTTTGAATTGCCGGGCCACGGCGTAAAATCGGTCCGAGCCAGACCCCGTATGACGCCACGAGGCCCGCAACTCCTGTTCCGGCACCAGGAATTCGGCCGCCGCCCGATCGCACCAAGTCTCAACATTGTGCGATGGGCGTTCGTTCAGTGGCAGGTTGGTCAATGCACTTTCGCCGAGCCACAAATGCGCCAACTCATGAGCCAAGGTGAACATTTGGGCCGACTTGGCATCTGCGCCATTGACGAAGATCACCGGAGCATATTGATCGCAGATGGCGAAGCCGCGGAACTCCTCCACGTCGAGCACCCGGCGCGTGTTGTTGCCCACGATGCCGTTGATGACAGCGATAATGCCGATTTCCTCGAGCATCCGCCGCAACTCGCTGACGGCCTGTTCCCAAGTGCGAATCTGCGCCGCCCACCCGTCTGCCAAGCCCACAACGCGCCGCATGTCCCGGCCGATGGCCCTCGGATCGTCGCTGACCTTAGCGCTGCCGATGAATTTGAGCGGCTCCATTTCGGCCTCGATCCGCTCTTCGCGCAGCCAGGCCTGCCGACGCTGCATCAGGTAGATCGTGTCCAGCAGATTGGGGCTGGGTCGCGTCAGTCTGCGGTTCCGCACGGTTCGCAGGTCGGGGATCGGCAGTTTCTCCTCCGGGGGTTCGGGCAGAAAGAGATAACCAAACGGCACACACGCGGCCTGGGCGAAGGCTTCGAGTTGTTTGAACGTCGGTTGGCTGGTGCCGGCCAGCCAATCGCCCAGCTTAGGGAACCTGCGCTCCAAGGCCTCGCGGTCGCCGGAGCGTTCGACGGCCCAGGCCAGCACCGACCTCGCCACCTCGACACGCAGCCGGCTCATGGAGCCTCCTGTCTCTTATACACATCT
>JAOAAM010000701.1 GCA_026418875.1 Gemmataceae bacterium
ATCGACCGGAATGTGCACGACGCCGGGTTGTCCATCCGCCGGACGTTCCACCCAGCCATAGCTGTTCAGTTTCTTCAGGTCGGCAGCCTGAAGTTCCGCACGAGTTGGCAGGGCCGATTGCGGTTTCTCAGGCGTCGCCCATAGCAGTAGACCCGCGATCAGTGCCAACACGCTGAGTACTCCGGCGAGCACGCCGATCACGGTCAACCAAGGAATCGAGTTCGTTTCATTCATCGTGGCCCCCGAGCAATGGCTCCCTATTCGTTGTGATGCTTCATCGACGCTGCCAGGTTCGGATCACGAACCGGGAGGGGACGGTTGGATTGCAAGCTGTGCGCCACCCAGGCAAAGACGGCGGCGGTCAGTCCCACGCTAGCCGTGAGGTCCAGCCAACTCAGGGAAAAGCCTTCGTTGTGGAGAACGGGCATCACCTGCCAATAGAGATCCACGAAATGCATGAACACGAGCCATCCGGCAGCGACGCCGAGCCGCCAGGGTGTCCGTTTGGCCTCACGAGGCAGCAACCACAGGAACGGAAGGACAAAATGCCCCACGGCTAAAAACAGCGTCAACGCACGCCATGATCCCGTCATTCGTTGGATGTACCACGGCGTCTCTTCGCTTAGATTCGCGTACCAGATGAGGAAATACTGCGAGAAACTGACGTACGCCCAGAAAATCGTAAAGCCGAACAACAACTTGCCCAGGTCATGGAGATGCTCGACCGTGATGGCGGTCAAACCGGTTGCCCGTAAGGCAAGGGCGAATAGCGTGATGACGGCCAGCGAACCGACGATCGCCCCGGCCCAGTAAACCACCCCGAAGATCGTCGAGTACCAGTGCCAATCCAGACTCATCAACCAGTCGAAGGCGGCAAACGTCGTCGTGACCCCCAAAATCAGCAAGCCCGTCGGGCTGTGCCACCGCATCCGCCGCAGCGAGGAGGGGTCACCCGTTTCGTCGTGTCGCAGCGACCAACGTCGTAACCTCCAAGCCATCCAGACCCACGCAGCCAAGAAAAAAATGGTTCGCCCGATGAAGAACGGCTGGTTCAAATACGCCTTCTTTTTCTCCCAGACTGCATCCGGATGCTCGATCCAGCCGTGGGTGTGTCGGAGATTCAGCAGGAGCGGTAGCGCGAGGAGCGACAAGGGGACAATGACGAATGCCAATTGCTCAGGAATTCGCCGGATGACGACGGACCAAACCGCCCCCGTGACGTGATGGAGCATGGCCCAGAATAAACCACCGACCGCCAGGCTGACGGCGAAGACCCATGCCGTCAGGTAAGAGAAGGCGAACTGCCGCGGGCTGATCGCCCAACCCACCAGGGTCAACACGAGCGCGCCGAGCGATACACCGGCGAGCAACCGCGGCAGCTTCCGCGGATCCACCGAAGCCGTTGCAGCGAACCCCGTCGTCGTGCTCATGGTTGTTTCTCCAGTTCGCCTCGATGCTCCGGTGGAACGTCATCCAGCGTGGCGTGCTGACTTCGTTGAAGCACTCGCACCCAGGCGACGATCGCCCATCGGTCGGACGGTTTGATCTGGGCCGCGTAGGGCAGCATGGTGTTTCGGCCATTCGCAATCACGTGATAGATTTCGCCGTCCGGCATCTCGCGGTACTTCGGCAGATGCAAGTTCGCCACGCCGACCATGCCGTATTTCGTGGTGATGCCATCACCGTAACCAGCATCCCCGTGGCACACGGCACAAAAAATGCCATACCGCTCACGGCCACGTTCCAGCAACTCCTTCGTCAGCGGGACAGGGATTCGTCGGATGAATTCTTCGGGTGGTTGTGCCCCGGGTTCGCGGGCGACCACACCCCGATAAAATGCGGCGTCCTCGCGCAAAAAGTCCGGGTTTGCCGTCAGCACGCCGGCATCGGCAGCATAGTTGGCCCCGCCGAAAGGTATTGTCCCCGGGACCAGCGGTCGCATCGCTCGACCATCCGCAAAGAACCGGCTCTGGCCTTGAGCCTTATACTTCGGCTGATCACTCATGTCCTGAAAGATCTCGCGGGGCGGGTCCATGCTGGTTTGCCCGCGGCAGCCCGCCAGCAACAAAAAGCCGAGGCAAACAATCCAGCCTTTTCGCATCAGGCCACCTCCTCGACGGGCATCAACTCGACAGCACCGGCGTCGGCGAGCAGGCGGGCCGTCGTTTCGTCTGCCTCCTCGACGGAGACAAAGAAGGCGTCATCGGTCACACGTTCAAAATTCTTCACGCCAAAGAGAGGATGGTACAGCTTCGGCAGGCCGCATTTCCAAAGCAATCCGCCCACCGTGGCGAAGGCAGCGAAGAGCACCGTCATCTCAAAGGCCACCGGCACGAATCCTTGCCAAGTCCCCGGTTGTTTACCCCCAACGATAATGGGATATTCCACGCCGTGGATGTACCACATTCCAAGCAGACCAAGCGTCAATCCGAACAACCCCCCGGCAAGCGTGAACCACGGCAGCGGCGACCTTCTAAGCTTCATCGCTGCGATCAACTCATGCGCCGGGTAGGGTGCATAAGCATCCACGCCCGCGATTCCCCGGTCGGCCAATCGTCGCAACGCCTCACTTAACGAAGCCACACTAGAAAAGCGGGCGACCAAGGTTCGCTTCTCGGGCCAACGCGATGAAAGTGACGTGATGGACGCCCCGGCTGTTGATCCCCCGGCCGTTGACGTCCCGGCCGCTGATGCCGCCGCCGATGGCTGACCCGGCATGGATTCATGGGGCAGCAACAGTTTCATCTCCGCAATCGATATGGCCGGCAGCAGGCGGACAAAAATCAGCAACAGCAGAAAGAACAATCCGAACGCGCCCACCATCTGCAACACGTCCACCCATGTCGGCACGAACATCCCCCAACTCGCGGGGAGAAAATCGCGGTGCAGGCTGGTGACGATGATGACGAATCGTTCGAACCACATCCCTACGTTGACGAGAATGGAGGCGACAAACAACACCCAAGCGTTGGTGCGGAAGCGCCGGACCCAGAACAACTGCGGCACCAAGACATTACACGAGACCATGATCCAGTAACTCCAGCCATATGGGCCAAACGCACGGTTCAAAAACACGAACCGCTCGGTCTCGTTCGCGCTGTACCAAGCCGAGAAGAACTCGACACCGTAGGCGTAACCGACCATCAAGCCGGTGGCGAGGAGCACCTTGGCCATGTGGTCCAGATGCCGGTCGGTGATATAGTCTTGCAGCTTGAACAACTGCCGCATCGGAATCATCAGAGTCAGGACCATGGCAAAGCCGGAGAAGATGGCCCCCGCGACGAAGTAAGGCGGGAAGATGGTCGCATGCCAACCAGGCAACACCGAGGTGGCGAAATCCATACTCACGACGGAGTGAACGCTGACGACGAGCGGAGTCGCCAGCCCAGCGAGCAAGAGGTAAGCGGATTCGTAGTGCCGCCAGTGTCGCACCGAACCGCGCCAACCCAATGCCAAGATGCCGAAGATCACCTGTCGCGTTCTCGACTTGGCTCGGTCGCGGAGGGTGGCGAGGTCCGGGACCAGACCAAGGTACCAGAACAACAGCGAAACGGTGAAATACGTGCCGATCGCGAAAGCATCCCAGACGAGTGGGCTGTAAAACTGCGGCCAGATCGCCTGGTCATTGGGCAACGGGGCGAAGAACCAAAGCATCCAGATTCGGCCGACGTGGATCGTCGGGAAGATACCCGCGCAGATGACGGCGAAGAGGGTCATCGCCTCGGCGAAGCGGTTGATGCTGGTGCGCCATTTCTGCCGGAACAAGAAAAGGATGGCCGAGATCAAAGTGCCCGCATGACCGATACCAATCCAGAAGACGAGGTTGGTAATGTCGAAGGCCCAACCGACGGGTTGGTTCAGCCCCCAGACGCCGACACCCGTAACGATCAGATAGACGGCCGCGAAAATGCCGCCGAGAGTCACCAAACCGGAAAGGATGAACCCATACCACCACCACCGTGGAGCTGGCGTCTCAGTCATGCGACTGATGGTTTCCGTGACGTCCGCGAGGGTATGCTGCCCGGAGAGGTAATCGCCCGAAGCTGCGGGATGACCTTCCGAGCCGTGGGCGTCGGTCCGCATCTCGATTGACGACGTCAGGGCATCGGCTTGCAAGTTCATCATGACATCAAGGCCGGATTCGGGTTGCGCCAACGCACCCGGTAAGTGGTGCGCGGCTTGGTGTTCAATTCACCGAGAAGCGAATAATTGTCGTCCTGATGTTTCAAGCGGGCGACTCGGCTGTTCGGATCGGACAAGTTCCCGAACGTGATCGCTGCCGCCGGGCAGGCTTGGGCGCAGGCAGGCACCACCGCTCCGTCGGGCAACGACCCATCGCCGCCCTTGAGTTTCGCCCCGATTTTGGCACGTTCGATCCGCTGCACGCAATAGGTGCATTTTTCCATGACGCCGCGCATCCGCACGGTGACATCGGGGTTTTTCTGCATTTTGAGCGTTTCAGCCATCCCGTGGTCGGCTAACGGCCCCAGCCGCAGTTCGTCCAATGGTCGTTGATGGTAATCAAACCAGTTGAATCGCCGCGCTTTGTAAGGACAGTTGTTTAAGCAATAGCGGGTGCCCACGCAACGGTTGTAGACTTGCAAATTCAAACCTTCGGGCGAATGAACCGAGGCATTGACCGGACAGACCGGCTCACAGGGAGCCGACTCGCAATGCACGCACATGACGGGCTGCGATACGAACCCCTCGGGGGTGTCGGGGTCGCCCAGCAGGTAGCGATCCATGCGGATCCAGTGCATCTCCCGACCGCGGATCACCTCTTCCTTGCCCACGATGGGGATGTTGTTCTCCGCCTGGCAGGCGATCACGCAGGCCGAGCAACCCGTGCAGGCCGTCAGGTCGATCACCATGCCCCATTGATTTGGCCCGTCGAACGTCGGTGGCACAGCCAAGTCGAGCGACTTGCGTCCATGATGGCCGTCGGCGTGATGGTCCGAAGGACTCTGGCCCAGGTTCCGCACCCGGGCCAAGTCTCGACCTTCCATGCGCCCGTGCTCTTGGGTGATGGCGAGTTCGCGCCGGCCCGGGACTCTCTCGATGGGCACGCCGCTGGCGAAACCGGGGGCCGTCTCCGCTGGCAAGCTGAGACATCCCTCGGCATGTCCGGGCACAATCAAAGCGGGCAAGACCGTGTTCTGCACGCTCAGCAAATCGCCCGATCGAATCTGAAGTTGCTCCGCCGTGCGCGGACCGACGAGGACTGCGGAGTCCCACGTCAATTTCGTGACCGGATCGGGCAATTCTTGGAGCCAGCCGTTGCGCCGCCGACCCAGGTAGGTCCGGTACTCGAGGAAACGAGCCACCTCGGGCAACTGTCCTTCGCCGGTCGCCCTCGGTTGATAGGCGGCGGCGGCTTCCTCGATGGCAGTCTTCCGGCATTCGACAGCCACGGGTGGCAATTTGCTATCTTTCCAGACCCCCTCATGCAACCAGCGACGGAAACTGAGGTCATCCGTGCGTCCACTGCGTCGGGCGAACGAACGTCGGACAATCTCAAATCCATCGGTCAAATCATATTTCAACAATCGAGCGAGCAATTCGAGCGGCGTTCGGCCATCGTACAGCGGAGCGATGAGCGGTTGGACGGGGGCATAGGTGCCATCGCGGGTTTCTGTATCGCCCCAGGATTCGAGATAATGAGCGGCGGGTAATTCCCAACCACCGGCTTGCTGAGGATAGAAATTCAATCGGACCAGATTCGGGGCGGAGCCGTCGAATCCAGGATCACCGAGGATGACCAGCGTTTCGATTTGTTTGCGGTCCAAAGCATCCGTTAAACGTGACAGGGGTTCGCCGGGAAGCTCTGCGTTCCGACGGTATTCCACGGTCGTACCCCGATTTTGCAGCATTTCGTTCAGGTGGTGGGCCAAGGCGTGGACGAGGGGGGGCTGCCGCGGGCCGACCATGACGAGCGAATTACCCGGGTGTTGTTTCAAGTCGTCGGCGACGGCGGTCAACCAAGCCGTGGGAACACCGGGCAATTCCGCGGACTCACCTCGTAGGATCCGCCAAAGGGCCAGCGCGTAATCGACGATGCGAGAGGCTGGGAGGGGCAGGCGGTGGTCGGCATTCATGCCGGTGATGGTGACGTTCGGCTCCACGACATAGAGCCGGTTCATCTTTTTGGCTCGCCGTCCCCCCGCGAAACCGCGGGAGTGGCGCACCATCTCCACATCGCAACCCAAAGGATCCGCGTCAAGGCACAATAAGACGTGCGCCTGGTCCAACCGCCAAGTGACCGTCATGGCGGAGCCGAATGCCAGTGCGGTCCCGGCCCGGCTGTTGACGTCAACCAGCGGGGAGTGAGCGCACCATAATGCTTCCGGCGCGACTTGTTGCTGGTACTCTCGTAGCATCCGCAGAGCCGGGGATGGGATCGCCTCCACGAGAAAGGCGAGGCCGCGGCCTCGATTTTTCAAATGTTTGTCGAAATGGGAAGCAGCCCAGGCGTCGAACTCTTCCCACGTCGATGGGTTCCCATCCCGGCGAACCTCTTTCGCCCGGTGCGGATCGTACAGGTCGAGGACGCTCGCTTGCGCCCAAACGTCGGTGGCACCGGCCGTCGTCGGGTGAAGTGGGTTCCCCTCGATTTTCGTCGGCCGCCCCTCGTGACTCTCGACGATGACGGGCAAGCTTGATTCAGGGCGAGGAATGCTCGTGGCATAAAACGTCGGCAGCCCTGGAACCATTTCCTCCGGTTGCCGCGCAAACGGCAAGATCTCGTGGCTGGGGCGACGACAACCGATCATCCCCGCCAGACCCAGGGATGCTGCCATCAGTTGTAAAAACCGCCGTCGATCGAAGCCGACACCAATGGCCTCGCCGGTTGATTCAAACCAGTTCTCCAGACCAGGAAATTCGTAGTCGGAGGGACGACTCATCGATGGCACCCCTGACAAGATTGCGGCGGATTCACCTTCTGTTCCGTTGACACCGGATGCCGGTGACAATCCAAGCACCAGCCCATGGTCAGTGGTTCCGCATGTCGGACGACATCCATTTGAGCGATTGGCCCATGGCAACTGGTGCAATCCACGCCGGCCTTTACGTGAGCGGCATGGTTGAAGTAAGCGAAATCCGGGACGCGATGCACCCGTTTCCACGGAATCGGCGCTTTCGCGTCTGCCTTCCGTGGGTCGGGGTCCCAACCTTCCCGGACTTGAGAAAGGATCGGGTCTGTGTTTCTCACCAAGGTGTGGCAGTTGTTGCAGGTCTGCGTCGGCGGCACGGTCGCATGCGGCGAGTCCTCGACATGGACATGACAATATCGGCAGTCCAATCCCAAGCGACCGGCATGGATGCTGTGCGAAAATGGTACTGGCTGTGCGGGGGCGTAACCGACTCTCGTAAATTTCGGCGAGGCATAGTAGTACAACGCCCCCAGCGCGAGAACCAAACCGGCGATCAAAGCTCCGCCGATTCCTCGCAACCACCAGTCCGCCCGTGGTGTGAAGATCGTCGGCAAGCGTGGCTCCTGTGCGAAAGAGTGACGTCGCGTCAGATGGTTGAAACAAAATCGGCAAACTTCGTGCCATTTGGAACGAAGTCCCCACGCTGCGATCTCGAAAAGACCTGCGACGAGGACTGGCGTCAGTCTACGCCGTGATGATGCGGCGGTTTAACAAAAAACCGCAAGTGCGGATTCGTCTTGGTTCGATTGGCGTGAACCTGTCGAAATACTGGAACCAAGGGAGGGCCAAAGTTAGAAAGGCGGCACGATGGACTTCGACAGAGGTCGGGTGCCGTCGCTGAATGCGACCGCGTGAATCTTCTCGCCATCGGTTTTAAGAACGAAGAGAGTCTCTCGAGTCTCGACGCGCCAAACCCGCACAGTCCCGTCCCAGCTGCTGCTTGAGAGTAACTGACCGTCTCCCGAAAGAGCCAGCGAGCGGACGGATTCGCGGTGACCGGCGAGCGCGTGCATTTCCCGTCCGGCGGCGAGATCCCATCGCTTGATGGTAGTGTCCCAACTCCCGGAGAACAAACTGACGCCATCCGCTGCGAAGACGACCGAGCTGACGGCGAATCCGTGACCTAGAACGGCGAGCAACTCTTGGCCGCTGGCCGTCTCCCACAGTCGGACCGTTTTATCCCAACTGCCGCTTGCGAGTGTCAATCCGTTTGGTGCGAACGCGACGGCCGTCACCATTTTGTCATGACCGGTGCAACTGACGCGAGTCCGCCCTGCCGCCACGTCCCAAAGACGGATCGTTCGATCCCAACTGCCGCTCGCGAGTAACCGGCCGCTGGGGTGAAAACTCAGGCTGGTCACTGCGCCTTTGTGGCCGAGCAGCGTCGCTTTTTCTCGCCGAGTGTCCAAGTCCCACAACTTGATTGATGAATCCCAGCTGGCCGACGCGATGGTATGGCCATCCGGTGAGAATTTGACAGCGGTCACCTCACCGGAATGTCCGGCGAATACCGCCCATTCTCGACCCGCTTGCACGTCCCAAATCCGGACGGTCTGATCGGCGCTGCCGCTGGCAAGAAATCGACCATCCGGTGAAAACGCCAAAGCATTCACATCCCGTGTATGTCCTGACAAGCGGGCGAGTTCCTCTCCGGTCACGGAGTTCCACAGAACAATCGTGCGGTTGTTGCCGGCAGCAGCCAAGAGCACCATGTTCAGGGGAATCCTTGCGGCGACCGTCGTCGGCAGGTGGGACGAACTTGTCGCAGCGATCGGTGCCTCCGCGCTGGTTGGCCGCTCGGAGTGGAGCGACGAGGCTGAAGAACGACTGCTTCCCGACGCGACCGGTGGTGCCGATGGTGCCGATGGGGAGAGCGGTGCCCCCGGGGCCGATGGTGAGAGCGTTGCGCCCCGGACCGACGGGGAGAGCGGTGCCTCCGGCACGACGGCGGGCTGATCCCGCGAGGAACTCAATGGCAAGTGTTCACTGATCTCGCCTTTCGCTTCGCCAGTGTACGGATCCCACAGCCGAACCGTTCCATCCGCCCCAACCGATGCCAGCGTTTGTCCGTCGGGAGAGAACGCGACGGCTGCGACCGGCCCGAGGTGTTGCGTCCACTCCTGAAGTCGCTGCCCATTGATGGAGTTCCAGACGCAGACTTTCCCGTCTGAACCTGCGGAAGCCAACAGATTTCCTGAAGGCGCGAATGCCACGGAGTTCACGGCACCGCGATGGGCTTCGATGGTCAGCCATTCGTCCCCATTGGCCAGGTCCCAGATTTTGATTTGGCCGTCGGCGTTGCCCGAAGAAATCGCCAATTGGTCGGGAGCAATCGCGATGTTGTGAGCTGGTCGTTCGTGACCACGGAAGCTGAGCACTTCGCGGAGATCGGACGCGTTCCAGACGCGCACCATGCCATCCGTTGCCAGCGTGACGAGCAGAGAGCCGTCCGGGGAAAAACTCAAGGCGGAGGTCGCGCTGTCGGGCGATGTCCACCGTTTCAATTCATTCCCATTTTGCAAATCCCAGAACACCACGCTACGATCTTCGCTCGCAGTGACGAGTGCCGTCCCCTCGGGTGAGACCGCCATGGCATGAATTGGAGCGAGGTGTCCGGCTGGTGCCAGCACCCGTTGCCCGGAATGGACATCCCAAAGGGTCACTTTGCCATCGCGTCCCGCGGTGACGAGACGACGGCCATCCGGCGAGAAGGCCAATGCGACGACCGATCCGACATGTGCGGACCAACGAGCACGCAATTTCCGACTGTCACTCTCCCAGATGCACACCAATCCCGTTCCGGAAGCGGCGGCCAGGTCTTGGCCGTCGATCGAAAATGCGACGGCGGTCAGCCCTGCGGGAGAAGCAGAGGTTCTTGACGCTGGGGCCAACTCCGGGCGGATGCTCGAACCGGTGAGGCTGTCGCCCAAGCGGCTCGCCGGTTTGGAAGGAGGCGGTGTTTGTGTCGAAATCCCTCCCGCGGCGGAGCCAGGTAGTTTCCCCTGCTGCGATGAGGACGGCAACAACTCGGGGCGTAGTTGACCCCTCGCGCCGTGCAGGCTTCCGCCATTCTCCGCCGTGGGCGATTTGACCAATGGAATGGCAGACCCTTGTAGGGTCGATGGCGTGCCTTGATTCGTCAACGGCAGGCCGCGCGGCGGAGCGATTGTGCCCTGCTTCGAGGCCGCCGGCCCTTGCTGGGACAGCGGCAGACCCTGATGGGAGGCGGGCACGCCTGCCTGGGGAGGCGGTAGGCCTTGCTTCGAGGCGGTAAGACCCTGCTGCGAGGGAGTCAGCCCTTGCCGTGAGCGAGGCAGGCCCTGCTTCGAGCCACCGCTTCGGGCGAGGATGTTCATCACGGCCGAGGAACTCGGGTCGTCCGTCGCGGCAGGCCCACGCTGCACCCGGAGTTGACGGATTTCAACCCCAGTCACCGTGTCCCAAATCCGAACCGTCTGATCCATGCTGCACGAGGCGAGTCGTCTGCCATCCAAGCTGAAGCTCAAGGCATTGATCACGCCGCCGTGACCTACCAACGTGCGGATCAACTCGCCGGTGGTCGGATCCCAGACGCGGATGGTGCGGTCCCAGCCCGCGGAGACGAGCAGACGGCCATCGGGGGAGAAGGCCACCGCCGTGACCTCGCCGGTGTGACCGCGCAACTGAGCCTTTTCACGACGCTGTGCCACGTCCCATAGGCGGACCGTGTGGTCGAGACTCCCCGAGGCGACGGTGCCTCCGTCCGCGGAAATGGTGACCGATGTGATGTCGCCACCGTGCCCTTGAAGGACCGCAACGATCCGGCCGGCGGAAACGTCCCACAACCGTATGGTTTTATCCCAACTGCCGCTGGCGATTATCTGACCATCGGGAGTCACCGCAACCGCCGTGACCATTCGTTCGTGACCGGAAAAGGTCCGGGTCGCCATGCCACGCTCCCGGTCCCACCAACGGACCGTCTTGTCCCAGCCACAACTCGCCAGCCAATGACCATCACGAGAATATTGAACGGCCGTGACCACTCCGCCATGTCCGGACAACGTCTTCAGGCACCGACCTTCCATCGAGTCCCAAAGCCGAATCGTCTTGTCCCAAGCAGCACTCGCGATTTCCTCTCCCTCGGGGTGAAACACGACGCAACTGACCACGCCGCCGTGCCCGGTCAAGGTCAAGCAGCCCGGCTCACCCTCAAGCGACCAAATCTTGATGGTTTTGTCCCAGCTGGCGGTCGCTAATCGTCGTCCGTCGGGAGACAGCGCCACGGAAGTCAGGTCCCCTGTGTGCCCGTCGACCGGTTCCTCGTCCAGAAGTGCATCAGAGCTTGATGGCGTCGCTTGAGCGGGTGGCGTGGGAGCGGCAATCTCCTCGGAGGACAGGGAAGTGATGGTTAACGAGGGCTGCCCAACTGCCGACGCCAACTCGGATGGCGAGCGTGGAGTAATCATCTCCACGGACTCGATGACGTTGGTCGGGGTGACAGACTCATGCTCCGAGATGGCCGGAGGCACTGACCTTCGATCCGCGTCGGAATTTATCGAAACCGAGGTAGGCTCGATGGATGACGGCGAAGGGCTTTCCTCACCCGCTCCCGGTTGCGGGCTTGACTCCGGCGGTTCGTCGCCAGACTCGACCTCGATGGCGTCTTCCGGCACCGAGGCCGGCGCGGGTTGAGCGTCACCCGTTGCCGTCAGATCCTCGGATGCCGCGGCAGCCCCATCCTCGGGGAACAGCTCAACGGAATCGGCCTGGGGATCCTCGGCGGGAGCCGCTGCGGCAGAGCTTTCCGTTTCCGCCGCGAAGAGTTCGACCTGTTCGGCTTCGGGGATGACGGCCAAGCCAAGCCACTGCGCCAAAGTAAAGTACTGGACAGAAGCCGGGGCCTCGGGATTGGCGGCCAAGACGGGTTTGCCCATCAGGAGAGCCTTCCCGACTTCCTCGTCATAGGGGATGGATTGCGGGACGATGTATCGGCCGAAGATATGCCGCAAATCTACATCGAATCCCTGCCCAATCTGCTCGCCGGGCGGCATGGTGAGCAGGATTCCGCGCATTTGCACCAAACCGCCGGACTGTTGCACTTCTTTGATGAGTTTGAGGAAGAGAGGGAGAGTGCGGTAAGCCAGAGGCTCGGCGCGGATGATGAGCATCAAATCATCGGCGAAGTTCAGCAAGCGGCGGAGCAGATCACCGGCCAAGATAGGCGGAGAGTCGATGATCAACC
>JAOAAM010000231.1 GCA_026418875.1 Gemmataceae bacterium
GCACAATCGCCTGATGACCTGGCCGACGGATCAAAGCACGCAGCGGCCTGGCACCTCGTCACGACTTGGAATCGGTCCGGAGGTTGATCTGATCCGGCAAGATTTTGGACGAGGAGGGTGAGGGAGGCGACGCGGGCCGAGGTTCTAAAGCAACCGGTTCGTCACATGACTCCAACATCGCGTCGATCTTTCCCGCGGCGGACGACGACTGGCTCGGTCGGCTCCCGGATCCGGTGGATGAGTCGGAAAGGGAATCGGAAATCGAAACCCGATAACGGTGGTTGCCGATCGTCAATTCATCACCTGTTCGCAGACGCCCCTCGACGACACGGACACCGTTGATCCGCACGCCGTTCGTGCTACCCAAATCACGGACGACCAAGAAATCCTGGACTTGGGCGATACAACAATGCCGGCGGGAAATTTTCCGGGAGTTGATTTGAACATCGCACTCGGCGTTCCGCCCCAATAACATGATCGGCTTGTCGAGCAAGATCGACGGTCCGTCGCCCAAGGCTACGAGTTTCGCCGGCATCGCTCGACCCATCCGACCCGAAAGGCAGGCTACTTCGTGAACCCCAACATAACTATACCCGCTCCTGCGTGTTTTGCACAGCGGCGTTTTTACGAGACGATCGGTGATCGACGGCGCTTGTCTTGACCACCTGAAGCGCTCGCTCCGGGAGTGTCGGTCGAATGAATCCACCGTCGTCAGCGTCCAAAACGGTAGTCGCGAAGGGCGGTTCGGCAAGCAGGTCCGCTGCCATGAAGTCGGAGCCAACAACGGTTCACTCCCTGATGTTCCAACTAGAGCGCTGGGAGGGGGCGAAGTGTTTCGCCTGTCGCCGGCCGTTGTGCGGCCATGCCGTGTTGTGTAGCGTGGCGTTGGGATTGAAGGACACCCCGCGCTGCCCCGAATGCCTCGCGCGAGGCCTGCGCCGACCGCTCGGGGAACTGCTCGTCCAGCTTTTGAACTACGTGCAGCGGCGGGAGTGTTATCAAGCGGCTTGGGCGGCCGCTTGCGACCGAGAAGGTTTACCCCGCAGCGATCGACCCTCATGCATGCCCCCTGTTGTCGCCGAGAGTGAAATAACCACGGAGCCGGGGGATGCCCCGACGACGCCGGACTCCTTCGACGCCGACCCCTTCGACGCTGCATCTGCCGACGCAAGGTCTTTCGATGTCGCCTCGTTCCATGTCACGTCGTTCGATGCCCAGTCGTTCGATGCCCAATCGTTCGATGCCCGGTCACTCGATGCCCAGTCGTTCGATGCCCAGTCGTTCGATGCTGAATGGGATGCCGGTTCGTTAGGGTGTGGCGACCTGGTACTCGAGTTGAGGCAAAGGCTTCGTGCCCTGCCACCCGGTCGAATCCTGCGGCTGATCGCTCAAGACCCGGGAGCGGCAGCCGATCTTCCCTCGTGGTGCCGTCTGACGGGGCATCGGCTGATCCATGCTGAACCACCCATTTTCCTGATCCGTCGCAAAGAGGATGCGTGACATGCCTGGGAAATTCGTCGTGACTCTGACCCGTGCCAAGGACGACCCGGACCGCGCCACCGTGGCGTTTGTCGTGGCGAATGCCGCCGTCGCGTCGGAACGGGAAACGGTTGTCTTCCTCAGCATCGAGGGCGTCCGGTTGTCGCAAAAGGGTTACGCCGACGACATCCATGAGTCCGGTTTCGCCCCGTTGCGGGAGTTGATGGCCAACTTCGTCGCCGCCGGCGGCAAGATCTACGTCTGCTCGCCCTGCTTCAAGAAGCGAAACCTCGACGAGAACAACCTCGTCCCGGGGGCGACTATTGTGGGTGGGGCGAAGCTGGTCGAATTCATGGCCGATGGTGCCCCGAGCATCTCGTATTAGTCGCATGGATTGGTCCACCCATCATCCCGTCACCCCGGACGCCTCGTTCGACGGCGGCGACCTCGACTGCGGCAGCGGATTATTGCTGCTCATCCGTCGCCATCTTGATCCGCTCCGCCCGGGGCAGTTTCTGGAAGTCCGATCGACAGAGCCTTCCGTCGATG
>JAOAAM010000011.1 GCA_026418875.1 Gemmataceae bacterium
ATCAAGGACCTCGGCCAGGCCAAGAAGATCAAGGTGGACAAGGACAACACCACGATCATCGAAGGCAAAGGTAAGAGCCAGGACATCAAAGCTCGCATCGCGATGATCCAACGCGAGTTGGAGAAGTCGACGAGCGACTACGACAAGGAGAAATTGAGCGAGCGGATCGCCAAGCTCTCGGGCGGGGTGGCCAAGATCAACGTCGGTGCCGCGACCGAAAGCGAGATGAAAGAGAAGAAGATGCGGGTCGAGGATGCGATGCACGCCACCCGCGCTGCGATCCAAGAGGGCATTTTGCCCGGTGGTGGTGTCGCGTTGCTTCGGGCCGCCCATTCCGTGAAGCCGGATGCCGAGCTCTCGCACGATGAGAAGGTGGGCTACGACATTGTTCTGCGGGCCTGCCGCGCACCGCTCCGGCAAATCGTCGAGAATGCCGGCGAGGATGGCAACATCGTGGCCGCCAAAGTTCTCGAGGAGAAGAACTTCAATTTCGGCTACGATGCCCGACTCGGCCGTTACTGCGACCTCGTCAAGGAAGGCATCATTGACCCGCTGAAGGTGGTCCGCTCGGCGTTGCAGAATGCTGCCAGCGTCTCGACCTTGCTGCTGACCAGCGACGCTTTGGTAGCTGAGTTGCCCAAGGAGGAAAAAGGCAAGAAGGGCGGCGGCGCCAACGGCGGCTACGACGACATGTATTGATCGTTGATCTAACTTGCCGTCGATCCGAGCGGCGTGGAGGAGGCGAACCCGCGCCGCTCATTTCATTTCTCATTCACTGGTTTCTCGCTGTTGCTGTCCGATCTCTGCCAATGTACCTCGATCTTGGGCAAATTCGCCCTTTCTGCAAAGAGACGGATCTTCTCGACAAACTTCTTTCCCACTCGATTCAGTCGGTCTGCATCCTGACCATCGCAGCCAACGATCGAGAGCGAAAGGATGGCACCAAAAAACAGCCCCCGCATGCGCACCTCCCTAAATCGACCTCGATGTATAATCTCCCCTCGATTGTCCCATGCCGTGATGACCGTTTGCGGTCAAGAGAGATTGCCATGCGTTTCGCAGAAATGACGGCACCAGAAATCCGACGGATCGATCGTCAACGAGTCGTCGTCGTTGCACCCATTGCAGCATGCGAGCAGCATTCCGACCATCTGCCTGTCCTGACGGACACGATCCTCGTCACAGCCGTCGCTGAAGCGGCCGAGAGTCGTTCGCCTGAAATGCTGCTCCTTCTTCCGACATTGTGGCTCGGTGCCAGCCACCATCATCTGCGATTCGGCGGCACGCTGTCCCTCGCAGTCGAATTGCACGTCGCCGTACTTCGGGAACTAGTTAAGCCAGTGCTCGACGAGGGGTTCTCCCGACTACTCCTGCTCAACGGCCACGGCGGAAATATCGACACGATGCAAACCGCTCTTCGGTCGCTTCAGCCCGATTACCGTCAGTGCATCCTGTCGGCGGCATCGTATTGGGACTTGGCGCAATCCGAACTCGCGGCTTTGGCGGAAGGTCCGAGGAAGATCATGGGCCATGCCTGCGAGTTCGAGACCTCGATGATGCTCGCCCTTCGTCCTGATCTGGTCCGCCGTGATCGAATCCGGAACGACGTCGAGTCCGAAGCCCCGGAACTCCGCGGCCTCTTCTTGGCCCATGACATGCGACAACGCACGGATCATGGTGCCGTCGGCTATTGCGAACTCGCTTCGGCCGACAAAGGTGCGAAGATGATCGCTGCCGCTGCAGAGCGAGTGGTCGAGGTCGTTCATACCCTGCTCCGCCAACCCTTGCCCTCGTAAATCGATCTCTTTCGAGTTCCCGTACCTTGTGACGATCGGCGAGCACCTTTAGAATTTCACTACGGTTGGCAGTTGCGGATTCTGCCCCGAGTGTATGGATCAGCCGAATTTCACCCCTGCGACGCGGGAAGGAGCCGGACATGGTTCAGCGACTGCAATGGACGGGGGCTTTTGTCGCCCTGGTGATTGCATGGTCCAGCAACCCAGTGATTGCGGACGATATTTATTCGCTCAAAGCACTGCCCGGAGATCGACGTGAGACGAGCCACGATTCGATTGACAACGAAAATTTGCCTCGTGCGGTTCCCAAAGAAGATGACTTGGAACCCATAAATCTGCGTTATCGGCTTGGCTATGCTCGAGGTTGGTATGGTGGCACCTACTTTCTGCCACGAACCTACGCTTGGCGTGCCGGATATTGGCACGGTTATTTCGGCTATCCCAGTGTCGCCCGTTACTGGGTAACATATCCTTCGTATTATTATCGGCCGTGGATCTCGACGACTTATTATTACTCCGTGCCAACGTACTACTATTATTCACCCATCGTGTACGATGCGTGTGTGATACCCATTCGCTCGGATGCCCAGCCGGCACCGGCGAGCGTATTGCCGAGCACGGTTTCGCCGAAAGATACGCTACCGCGCCCACAGCCCAGCGTTCCGAACCAGGTCGATCCGGTCACTCCGCCCATGCCCCTCCCGCCACAACCCGGCGAACCGGCACCAAAGCCAACCAAGCCGGATGCCAACGTGCCATCGAATGATGTTCGCTTGGTTCGTGAAACGGTGGAGCCAAAACGGTATCGCTATCCGGCCTACGGTGAACATCTCCGTTCGTCTGGCTCGACGACCGATCGCTGGGCTGTTAAGAAGTAACAGCGCAAGTCGACGCACTGTCAATTGATTCTCCTGACAGGCCAGGGCGACGGATGTTGCTCTGGCCTTGAATCATCGCACTTTCTCGATCACTAGCAAGTCGCATAGGCCCCAGGGCGTTTCGGTTGTTAGTTTGTCGTACCACGCCTCTCGGTCCAACTCGCGCCGATATGAGACATGTTCGACGATTCTCAGGTCTGCCGGGAGTGCGTTCCTGATTGATTCAAACGAGTGTCGGTGCGTGCAAAGTAGAACGGTACGTGGATGGCGGCGGAGCGCCTCGACTAAATCAGGGAAATTCTTGCTGCGGATGTTTCGCAAGTCATCGCGCTTGAGATAGAACGCGACGGAATCGCACGATCTCGGAAAACACAAAACCGGCTGCTTTGGGTCCGCGCAGTAGGAGACAACCTTCTCCGTCTGACCCATCGGCGAACGCATTCGAGCATACCAAGGCAAGAACGAGTGGTTGAAGTAAAGCAGCAGTAAGATGGTCGTGACAACCAGCCCCGCTGCGAGGTGACGAAGCCAAGGCTTGCTCTGCGAAACGAACCAACCGAAAGCCATTGCCAATAGCGGGAACGACGGCAAAACATACGTCGGCAACTTAGAACCGGAAAGCGAAAAGAATACAACGACCCAACAGCCCGCAAACAAATAAAAACCCATCTCCGCGGGTCGATTGACGGTGCCATCGATCGGATGTCGGAAGAAGGACCAAACCAAGGCGAGGACAAACCAGCTTGCTGGGAGTAAACCCGCCCAAACAATCGGCAGGTAGAACCACACAGGCCGGATGTGGTCGAACGGTGCGACAAAACGAACGATATTATGTTCCCACAGGAAGTATTTGAGGAAGATCGGCTCTCGCAAGCCGATGGCGGCATACCAAGGCAAACTGATCATTACCGAGCCAACCAGGTACTCGACATAGCATCCCCAAGTCGTCGATCGGGCACGGTGCAGGATGCGGTCATAAAACCATGTTGGGACCAACACCAGAATGAGTACGACCGGCCCCTTGGTGAGTACGCCCAACCCCGCGGCGATCCACGAGATTCGCCACCAAGATCGTCGCAGCCGGCCGTGGCGGATCGCCTCGAAAGCCGTCAGAGTCGCGGTCGTCGTCCACATGGTCAGCAGACCATCGAGAATCAAAAGCCGGCCCATCTCGATGAAACCCGGCGCGACCGAGAGAAAGATCGCACCCCAGGTCGCCCCCCTTCCTCCGAGGTGTCGTCGTCCGAGCAAATACGTCAACAAAATGGTGGCATGCAGAGCCAAGGCTGGAACCAATCGTGCCGACCAGGCATCCACGCCGAACATCCGGTAGCTCAGCATCACCAGCCAATACATTAACGGTGGTTTATCGAGGTACGGCTGCCCCTGTAAATGCGGCACGACCCAGTCGTCACGATCCAGCATCTCTCGGGGAATCTCGGCGTAGCGCGATTCGTCCGGCTCCAGCAAATGGAAGGAGAGGTTCCCATACAAAAGCCACCCTGGCACGAAGATGAGGAAGAGCACGGTCCAAAGGCTGACTTGCCCCTCCTTCGGCGACTCGCCCGGGAAAAGCACCCGCTTCCACAACCATGACATCCCCTCGGGGAGAGATTGCGGCAAAGGGTGTTCCCAAGCGACCGTGGTCGTCGTGACAGCCATCAGGCGGCTCCATCTCGCACCATGATCCGCGGGTTGGCCAGTGTGCCAAACATCCCCCGGCGGGTCAACCCGCGTTCGATGGTCATCCGCTGCCCGATCCTGGCCATGCGACAGTCACCCCCTGCTGCGAATCCTCACACCGTCTGGCGATTCGGACCTCGGCATGCCAATTGCTCCGTTACAATGAAGCACGAAGTTGACCGACACCAAAACCGGTGAGGGCCATATGAGAAATTCCCTGATTGTCACACTCTTGTTGATTGGTGGCTTCCACGCGGCGGCCAACGAGCCACAGAAGCCCGACGCCAAGCAGTGGGAGAAGATCGTCGACAAGGCAATCGATTTCCTCCGAAAATCTCAAGCTGCGGATGGCTCCTGGAGTTCCGACCGCAGCCCGGGAATCACAGGCGTCGTGTTGACGGGTATTCTCGAGACAGGACGGGTTTCCGCGGACGACCCGATGGTCGTGAAAGCGATCAAGTACATCGAATCGCTGATCAATCCCGAGGCGGGCCACATCGCTGGCCCCGGGGCGCGAGTGCAGTTGAAGAATTACGTCACCAGCGTGAATGTGATGGCTCTGCGGGCCGCTGGATCGGAGAAGTACCGCACCTGTCTCTTATACACATCTGACGCTGCCGAC
>JAOAAM010000058.1 GCA_026418875.1 Gemmataceae bacterium
CCGCTGGCGTTCGAGGATCGGGTGGTGTGCAGTCACTACGTGACGCATCACATGCCCGAGTTATACCCTCGGCCGCGTTCCTTCGATCCGGCGCGATGGTTCACGATCCGCCCGACGCCGTTCGAGTATTTGCCGTTTAGCGCTGGCCAGCGGGTGTGCATTGGTCGTTACATGGCCATGATGTTGATGAAGGTGTCGCTGGCGATGATCGTGCAGCAGCGTTCGTTCCGGGTGCTGGAGCGGACGCGGATCGACCGGACGGTGAAGGTGACGATGGGTCCGAGGCGTGGGTTGCCGATGTGGGTGCGGTCTCGGGGGGAGCGTTGGGCCGAGGCCGAGTTGCGGGGCAATATCCACGAGATGGTCGAGTGGCCGTCGCGGCGGCGCCATTTCTCGGCATCGCACCTGCTGCCGGGGCGAATCGGCTGCCGCCCGGCACCATCAACGCTGCCGTCATCGTCCAGGGTGGCAGCGGCCGGAGCAACGGGCGAAGGCCCGGATCATTTCTGCATGATGGGCAGGTAGTTGTTCGGCACTTGCAGGATGATCAGGGCCATCGCGGTGCCGTAGTCGGTGCACACGGTGGGGTCAGACCAGGCACCGTCGTTTCGTTGCCGGGCCCGCATGAGCAATTCGTCGCGAATGGCCGGATACCACTCCTGCCAATAGCGGCCGCCCGCGGTCCACATCGCTTGGACAGCGTAGTATTGGCCGTAAAAATAGTGCATGTCGCTCAACCCGCGGCCAGCGAAGCCGCTGAAGCGTGACGTTTGCGGCTTGAACTGCATCAGGTAATTCAGCCCCGCTTCGATCTCTTTGCCCTCGTAAATGCCGGCACAGTACAGGGCCACGACGCCGGCGGCAGATCGCGGGAAGGCGGAGTTGTCGCGCGTGCCGAGCATGTAATTGAACCCGCCGTCGCGGTTCTGGCACGCCTTCACGTACTTGGTGCAGCGATCCACCACATCCTTGGGCACTTTGATCCCGGCATTGCGGGCGGAACGCAGGGCCATAATCTGGCAAATGGTCACGGAGACGTCGGCACTGGTTCCGTGGATGTCGTAGCGCCAACCGCCTTGGGCTTTGTTTTGTGCTTTGATAATCAGGGCGACGGCCCGTTCGAGGGTCTCGCGCAGGCGCTTTTGCAGATCCTTCTTGGTCACCATGCCGTAGGCTTCGCCCAACAACAGGGTGCCGAAGCCGTGACTGTACATCGCGCCGAAGTTATTGCCGCCGGGTGCGAAGAGGAAGCCGGGGGTCTCCCGAGATTCTTTGCTCAGCACATACTCGATGGCGGATTCGACGACCTTGCCATAGGGGCCACGGCCCGGCTGATTCCCTCCAGCCATGAAGGCCAAGGCGGCCAGGCTGGTGACGGCGATGTTGCCTTGGTAATGCCGTTCGCCCCAAGAGCCATTGGGATGTTGGCTGCGGGCCAAGTATTCCAACCCGCGCTGGATCGCCGTTTCGGTCTCGGGCGTGATCATGTCCCGCGTGGCGGCGGCGATGTCCTCCCGCGGGTTGTCCTGAGCGTGCAATCCCGCAACCGACCCCGCCAAGACGCCGGCACTCCACAGCAGGAACTGTCGGCGGTCGCAAGCCGATCTCATCGCTTCTTCCCCTGTTCGGCGATGTTCGAGTAATACTGCTTCAACAGTTCCGCATATCGAGGCATGAACCGTTCGCGGAAATACGAATCCATCTCCTGCCGCATCTTCTCCGGCAGGTGGCCCCAGACGTCCTTGTAGGTGTCCGACGGCGGGTTGAACCCCGCCGGATCACGGCCGCCCCGACCTGCTTGTGCGCCAGCGTTCTGTGCCCCGCCCATCGGATCTTGACCGCCCATCGGCTGTTGTCCCCCCATCGGTTGGCGATTCGCTTGCTGCTCCGCGTTCCCACCCATGGGTTGCTGTCCGCCCATCGGTTGTCGATTGGCCGACTGCTGCTGCCGGCGTTGCTCGCGACGTTGCTGCCGCTGCTGCCGCGACGAACGATTCTTCCCGGACGACGATTGCCCCCCCCCACCCATCGGCGGTTGACCCATCGGGGGCTGCCCCATCGGCGGCGGCAGTTGCTGGTTCGAAGAATTCGACTCCGATTGGTCCTGGTTTGGTGGCGGATTCTTCAATCGCTTGATCAACTCGTCGATGTCCTTCAGCACCAGGTCTTGCAGCCGTTGCGTCTCCTCGCCAGGGTCGGGCTTGGCCAGCCGCTCTTCGGCATCGCGGCTGTTCTTCGTCAACCGTTCGATGATCGCCGCCTCTTCGCTGTCGCCGGTGGGAACATCCGGCATCCCCGGGACCACGGGGCGATCCGGTTCGAGTTTTTTGTCGGGGTCCAGTTTTTTCTCGGGGTCGAGTTTTTTGTCGGGATCGAGCTTCTTGTCGGGATCGAGTTTCTTGTCGGGGTCGGGTTTCTTTTCAGGCTCGGACTCTGGGCCGGGTTCGAGTTTCTTGCCCGACTGCGGCTTGTCCGAAATTTCGGACTTATTCGGATTGTCCGCGCTTTTGCCGACATCGGCGGATCGTTCTGCCGCAGGCTTCTTTCTTAAGATGGCGGGTTCATCCGCATCGGGCTTCTTCTCGGGCGGCGTTGCCGGTTCGGTCGTTGGTGGCTTCTCCGGTCTCTCCCCACCCGGCGGGTCGGGTCGAGGTTCTTGCCCCCAAGCGACACCCAAAATCCCCGTGCATACCAAGGCCAAAAGCAAGAGGCGGGCTGTCATGGCTTGGTTCCCTCCGGCTTGGGTTGCTCGGCCAACGCGCTGTACTCGTGAAGCAATTCCACGATGTCGCCTTGCATCCGACGAAGAAGTTGCAGTTCGGCTCGCTGGTCGTCCGTGAGCTTCGAAACGTCGGGATGTTCCTTGGCGAACTGGGCGGTTCGTTCGTTGACCTCGGCTTGCAAGGCTCGCAGGGCTTTGAGTTGAGCCAGCAGCGGCACGTCGTCTTGTGCTCCTCCACGTGCTGACCCCGACCCGCCTTGACCACCTCCACCTTCACCCGGCGGAGAACCGCCGCCGGCTCCGCCCGCCTGTAATTCCTTGTCGGGTTTCAGCGAATCGAGCAACTGGTCGATGCGGCGGACGGCGGTCTCCTGCCAGCGTACAACCGAGGCGTGCAATTTCTCTTCCCGTTCCGCGTCGAACGGCTCGTTCTGATCCTGCGCGATCTTGATGTCCTCCAGCCGGGCCTCCACCCGCTCCGCCGACAGCCGCATCGCCTCGGTGGCATGACCGAGCATCTTGGCCACCACGCGGATCGACTTGAATGGTCCCTCGATCAATTGATCCAGTTCGTCGGCCAATCCACGTTCGAGGTCGGCCTGGTCGCTGAGGCTTTGCATCAAGGCCCGATCCCAGGCTTTCGCCTCCAGTGCCGTCCGATGGATGCGTTTCATGTCGCGATTGAGGGAGACTTGGCGATCGCGGATGGCGCGAATGCGATCGGTGACCTTGGCCAGTTTCTCGCGGGCCAATTCCTCCTCGATCAGCTGCCGTTGTTGCTCCAGTTGATCCTGGGCCTGGTCGAGCTTGTCCAAGGCGTCTTCCTGCGAGTCGTCGGACTGTTCGCCGCGTTCCAATCGCTGCCGGGCGTCTTCCATGCTCCGGGAAGCGCGATTCAGGGCTTGGGCGGCACCATCGGCCCGCATGCGCGAGAGTTCCTCGAGTAGATCTCGAGCCTCTTCTCGCAGTTGCTCCTGCTCACGGGAAAGCTGTTCCAACGCGGCCTGACGCTGTTGGGCGTCGGCGATTTGCTGCGCTTCCCGGGTTTTCTTTTGCAATCGTTCCTGCTGATCCACGAGGTCATCCAGGCGGGACTCTGCGTCGCGGAGTTTCTTGGCGAGACGGTCCAGGTCGTCGCCGCGACGCTCTTCCAGCCGATCGAGCACCTGCTGCAAGGCTTGTGCGGCTTCCCGCTGCCGCTGGGCCGCGTTCCCCAACTTGTTCTCCCGGATGTCTCGAGCCGCATCGTGGAGCTTGGTTTGCGGCTGGGTCGTCCCGGCATCTTGCGCGAGTTGTTCCCGAGCCATGCGCGCGGCCTCGGCCAGGGCTTGGGCTTCGCGTTTGAGACTATCGGCGGCGTCACGTTGCTCCTGAGCCTGCTGCCGCAGACGCTCCACCTCGGGCCGGGCGTCCGACGACTCGCCGGTCGGATCTTGCCCCGACTTTTCGCGTTGTTGGGCTTGTTGCTCCAACTCTTCCGCGTTTTTCCGTCGCTGTTCCTCCTGCGACTGCTTCTCCTTCGCCAGGCGATCCATCTTCTCGACCAACTGACCGAGTTGGTTCCCGAGGGCTTCTTGTCGGGCGGCGGCGCGGTCCAATTCAGCCTGCTGTTCCGGCGGGAGGAGATCGCGGCGGGATTTTTCCACCTGGCGATCCAACTGGTCGGTCTGTTGCGCCATGCGTTGCTGTTCGTCGAGCAGGGCGCGAGTTTCGCCGCGGACCTCGTTGGCACCGCTCCAAGGTTCGAGCCGTTGCAACAGTTGCTCGATGGCCTGCTCCACGTTGCGTTGCCGCTTCAGCGCCTCGCTGAGGGGGTCCTTGGTATCGGAGCGTGGCGAGGCGGCATTGTCGCGTTTCGGCACCGAGGACATCGGCTGGTCGCCAGCGTCCCGTGGTTTCGGCTGGGTTTGGGAGTCGCTTGGTTTGGCTGGGTCGTTGGGTCGTTCGGCTGGTTTCGGCTGGGGTTGGGGGTCGCTTGGGTTGGCTGGGGCGTTGGGTCGTTCGG
>JAOAAM010000063.1 GCA_026418875.1 Gemmataceae bacterium
GTAATTCCCCGCATCTATAACCTGTAGAGGGGTGGCTCGGCTCGCTGCGTTCGAGCCAGCCTCCCTTTTGTATTCCCTGCCGTATCCTCTCTCTCAATTGGAGTCTTGACCAATGCGCCGAATTCTGAATCCCCTGATCGCCAGCCTGTTCGTCACCGCCCTGGTGATTGGCTGCGATGGCAGCAAAGAGGCCAAAGTCCCGTCGAAGACCATCGAAGTGAAGAAAGATGAAGGTGCGAAGGCTTCCGGCACGGGCGAAGGTGCCGGTGCCAAGCGTGACACGGCCACCGTGGATTGATCCGACGGTTCGGTTAAATCCCCACCCTGGAGCGGCGAGCCGAGGTTTTGGTTGAGTTCTCGACCCGATCGGTTCGTTCGAGTCATTGTTGCACGAGTGATCTCGCTCGCCGCCTCCACCCCAAACTCATGCTTCGATCCGATGGTCGATGCGGCCTGGCGGATCAAATCTGCCGAGCTAAGGTGTGTTCTTTCTCTAATCCCCCGTTTAAGGTCATCAACACCATGCGATTCCTCGCTCGAACTCTTTTTGTGGTCATGTGCCTGACCGGACTTCTTGTCGGTTGCGACGGCGGCGGCTCGAAAGAGGCCAAACCACCCGCGAAGACTTTTGAGCCACCGAAGGAGGGACCAAAACCGGCTGGCGGCTGATCGTCGAACTGGCTCGTGACAAAACCCAGGCAGCGTGCCGGCCAGCAACGCTCTCGGATCGGCAGCTGCCTGTTTCAACCGGGGATCGGCATGGCAAAAGATCGGCCCAACTGCTCCGCAATTCGGGCTTCGTCGTAGACGCATCCGGCCCAGACTCCGCCACTGATCTGTTGCAGCAAGGCCCAAAGGCGAGTATCCGCCGGGAGATCCGGATCCGGGGCCAAGTCGGGCCGATATGGTCGCTGCTTCAACTCCACCGTCCCCCGAGCCGCGTCCCCGTCCACGACAAAATCGACGCTTCCCTCGAGCCGGTTCCGGTCGATGACAATGCGAACCGAATCGCCGTCCCGAAGTTTGCCGATCGGACCGCCAGCGAGGGCTTCGGGGCTGACGTGGCCGATGCAAGCGCCCGTGGAGACCCCACTGAACCGAGCATCGGTTAGTACGGCGACATGCTTGCCCCAGCTGAGGTGCTTCAGGGCCGAGGTGACTTGGTAAATCTCTTCCATGCCCGCCCCCATCGGTCCGCGGCAACAAAGCACCAAGACATCACCCGGGCGGATCGCACCGGACTTGATGGCAGCGACCGCGGCTTTTTCGGTGGTGAAGACTCGAGCCGGGCCGGTCATCCGGTACACGCCGTCGGCATCGACCACGCTGGGATCGATGGCGGTGCTTTTGATGACGGAGCCATCGGGGGCCAGGTTGCCGCGAGGAAACGTGACCGTGCTGGTCAGACCCCGAGCCTTGGCCACTGTCGGGGACATGATCACGGTATCCGGATCCACCCCATCGCGCTCGGTTAGCAGTCGGCGGAATCGCTGTCGGCGCTCGCTTCGCTCCCACCACTCCAGGACATCGCCCAACCGCTGGCCGGAAACCGTCGGGCAGTTCAAGTCGAGAAGATCGAGATTTCGCAGATGCAGCATGACCTCGGGGACGCCGCCGGCGAGGAAGACGCGGATGGTGGGATGGCCAATGGGGCCGTTCGGCAAGGCGT
>JAOAAM010000108.1 GCA_026418875.1 Gemmataceae bacterium
GTCGAGAGCCGCTGAACGAGAGCCGTCAGACGAGAGCTGTCGAACGAGAGCCGAGAGCCGAATGCCCTTCTCCCATCACCGACCGCTCATCGGTCGTCTAACACATCCAAGGTTTTGAACTTCCGCTCTTCGACATATTTCAAAAAGGCACCGCCCCCCGTGGAAACGTGCGTCATTTTCTCCGCGAGGCCGAACTCTTCGACGGCCTCGGCTGTCTCGCCGCCTCCGACCACCACCGTCGCCCCGGCTTGTGCCCGCTCCGCCAAAGTTTCCGCAATGGCCCGGGTGGCTCGATCGAAGGGCGGTCGCTCAAACCAACCCAGCGGCCCATTCCAAATGATGGTCCGCGCTTCCGCAAGAATCCGACGGTATTCCTCGACCGTTTTTGGCCCGGTGTCGACGCCTTGGAAATCATCGGGGACGAAATCTTCGGCCGTTTGCACTCGGCTCAGATCGTCGCGATGGGCCACGACGAAATCTCGGGGCACGACCACTTTGGAGCGCAAGGCCGGGTCAATCCCTCGAACGAGAGTCTCATCATTCGCGTCAATCGTCATCGCCCCGACCGATTTGCCCTCCGCTTTCAGGAAGGTGTAGGTCATCTTGCCGCCAATCAGCAAACGATCCACCTTCTGAAGCAGAACTTGCAGGAACTTAATTTTGTCGCTGACCTTCGCTCCTCCCATGATGCCGACCAGCGGGCGCTCGGCACGATCCAGCAGTTGATCGATGATTTGCAATTCCTTCTCGACCAAGAGTCCCATGACCCGGGGTCGGCCCGTCATGGCTTTCGGCAGGGCCAGTACCGAAACGTCCTTGTTTTGCAGAGTCCCGAAGGCGTCGTTCACGTAGATGTCGCCGAAAGCGGCCAATTCCTCGGCCAACGACTTCATGCCGGCTTCGTGGGCTGCCATCTCTGCTTCCGTCGCGCCTTCTTTCTTCAACGGTTGCTCGAAGGGGTGGAAGCGAACATTCTCAAGTAGCAGGCACTGGCCGGGCTGAAGTGCCGCGACCTTTTTTCGAGCATCTTCTCCGACAACATCGTTCGCTTTGGTGACGGGTTGGCGAAGGTACTCGGAGATCCGGGCAGCCACCCGGTCCATTGCGAAAGGAGCGTTCTTCGACGGGTCGGCACCGGGCTTCGGCCGACCCAAGTGGCTCATCGCGATCACCGCCGCCCCACGCTCCAGCAAATTCGTTAACGTCGGCAGAGACGCGCGAATTCGCCGATCATTACGGATCTCGCCAGTCGTCTCGTCGATCCCAACGTTGAGATCGAACCGAGCCAACACTCGCTTTCCCCGCAAATCGGCCGGTAAATCTCGGATTGTCTTCTTCATGACTCTGACATCCGTCGAATGAGTTATGCAACCGCGGGTGCGATTCCCCCGTCGAGACCCGAGGGTGCAGTTTCCGCGTCAAGACCCGCAGGGTGACCGTGCTTTCCCGCCGCGGCAAGCCGGACTAACCTTGCCGAATCATGTGCATCAACAAATCCACGCAACGATGCGAGTAGCCCCACTCGTTGTCGTACCAGCTCACAAGCTTGAAGAATCGTGCTGGCTTGTCGTTCGGATGCGGTTCCCCGTCCTTCTGATCCGTTCCGTGAATGCTCATGCCCGCATCGTAGTCGAAGATGCTGGACAACGGATCGTGGATGAAGTCCGACGAGACGACGGGATCGCGGGTGACTCCGAGAATCCCCTTCAGCGGGCCGTTGGCAGCGGCTTCCATCGCCTCCGCGATTTTGTTGTAAGTCGTTTCTTGCTTCAGCCGAACGGTGAGGTCCACGACAGAGACTGTCGCTGTGGGGACTCGGAACGCCATGCCCGTGAGTTTTCCTTTGACCTCCGGCAAGACCAAGCCCACCGCCTTAGCAGCCCCGGTCGTCGAGGGGATGATGTTGATGGCCGCCGCGCGACCGCCCTTC
>JAOAAM010000263.1 GCA_026418875.1 Gemmataceae bacterium
GGCGATCTCGGCCCCACAGCGCCCCCGCCGGGAGAATTTGAAGCGAGGTGCCAGCACGTTGGCGTCGGGTCGGATGAAGGCGTAGCGCTGCCCGCCGATCACCGAGGGCGGCAGGGGCTTTCCCTCCAGTTGGACCAGAGCCGGTTTGTAATCGAACAGGTCGAGATGGCTCGGCGCGCCCGCCATGAACAGGTGGATGACGCGCTTTGCTTTCGCCGGGTAGTGCGGCAAGCGAACCGTCGACGCGGATCGCGCCGTCGAAGCCGCGGCTGATCGTCCGGCCAGGAGGGTCGCCAAGGCGATTTTTCCGACGCCAACGCCGCAGTGGCGGAAGAAATGGCGGCGCGTGATCGCAAGGGGGTCGCTAAACATCGCAGGCACTCGTTGAGGCTTCGCAGGCAGGTCTGCACTTTAGTGTACCAATCCTCTTCGGGCTGGGTGAGTCGCGCGATGGGCGAACGCTCCAAGGGAGTCGGTCGCTCGAAGGTCGAACCCGGTACCAACGAGGTCGTCGCGGCGTGTTCCCCCATTCATATATCACTTCCATGCGAGGGGTATTGTTCCTGATCGTGCTCGCCGAGTTTTTCGGCACCTCGTCGTGGTTCAGCGGGAACGCGGCGATGGCGGAGTTGTCGACCGAATGGTCTCTCTCGTCTGCTGGCCGGGCGTTGCTCCTCACATCGGTCCAATTGGGTTTCATCGTCGGCACGCTGGGGATTTCCCTGAGCGGCTTGGCGGATCGATTCCGCGCCAGCCGGATTTTTGCGGCGTCGGCCGTATTGGCAGCCGGGGCGAATCTGGCATTTGCCTGGATGAGCGACGGCCTGCCAGGGGCGGCTGCATTCCGCTTCCTGACGGGTCTGTTCTTAGCGGGGATTTACCCTTTGGGCATGAAACTCGCGGTGGGCTGGATGCCGCGACAGAAGGGCGAGGCCCTCGGTTGGTTGGTGGGGGCGTTGGTTCTGGGGACGGCATCGCCCCACCTCATCCGCGCTGCCGGGCAAGATTGGCCGTGGCGAAACGTGGTGACGGCCGCCACGGTGCTAACACTGCTCGCCGCGGGGATTGTCCTGTGGCTTGGCGATGGGCCATCCCCCCCTCGGCCCGTGCCGCTCCGTTGGGGCGGCGTGCTGCGGGCTTTTGGCCGAACCCGCTTTCGTGCCGCCGCTCTCGGATATTTCGGCCACATGTGGGAACTGTATGCGTTCTGGTTTCTCGTCCCGCAACTGATTCGATCTTCGGGGCAACCGGAAGTCAGCCTCGGATCGTTCATCGTGATGGCGATGGGGGCGCTTGGGTGCGTCCTCGGCGGGATCGTCGCACGTCGGCTCGGGAGCGGTGTGGTCGCGGCCACGGCACTGTCGGTTTCGGGTACATGTTGCTTCGTTTTCCCCCTCAGCGAGGACTGGCCCGGAGGCCTCCGCATCGGCTTACTGCTGATCTGGGGGTTGGCCGTCGTCGCCGATTCCCCGCAGTTTTCCGCGATTTCGGCTCAATCCTGCCCGCCGGACCTGGTCGGTGCCGCACTGGCGGTGCAGAACGGACTCGGTTTCGCCATCACCATCGCTGCCATCCAACTCGTCTCTGCCTGGCCGTCGAGCGAGACTGTCTCGTGGTTGCTGGCCCCGGGCCCCGTGCTGGGGATCGTCGGCATGATGCCGCTGTTCCGCCGCCGCGCGGATGACGACCCGCCCTAGCGTCCACGCCCCAGCGGTCATGATGGGAACCTTTGACTTCGGGGGCATCATCGTCGAACACAGGTCGCGTCAACATGGCTGCACCGATTTTGTACCTGACCCACCGCGTGCCGCACCCGCCGAACCGTGGCGATCGCATCCGCAACTGGCACCTACTGCAATTCCTCGCCCATCGCCACCCCGTCTGGCTCGCCTGCCTCGCGGATGAACCCGTGCCGACGGAAAGTGACGACATTCTGCGGAAGCTCTGCTCCCGGGTGGAAATCGTGCCGGTCCACATGACGCGATGGTTCCACGGCGCGTTCAGCCTCGTGCGGGGCCAGAGCATCTCGGAAGGGGTCTTTCAATCCACCCGGCTGCGACGTGTGGTCGAGGGTTGGTGCGGCGAGGTTCGCTTTCGAGCCGCCGTTGTTTCGGCGTCGAGTCTGGTTCCCTACTTGGAGCTCCCCGAACTGCGGCACACCCCGAAGATCGTCGATCTGGTGGATGTGGACAGCCAGAAGTGGCTGGACTACGCCGCGACCATGAAGCCGCCGCGATCGTGGCTGTTCGCGCTCGAGGGACGCCGACTGCGGAAGGTGGAAAGCCGCTTGCCTTACTGGGTTGATGCCGTGCTGCTGGTGAGCGCTGCCGAGACCGATTTGTACCGGAGCTTCGCGCTCCCTGGGCCGGGGCGGATTGAGACTGTGACGAACGGCGTGGACTTGAATTATTTCCAGCCGCAGGCGGTCGAGGTCGAGCCAGCGTGTACCTTCGTGGGGGCATTGGATTATCCGCCGAACGTGGATGCCGCTGTGTGGTTCGCCACGACCGTCTGGCCTGGGCTGCACTCGTCTCGGCCAGAGTTGCGTTTCCGCCTGGTGGGTCGTGCCCCGGTTGCGGAGGTGCAAGCACTGGCCGCACGGCCCGGCGTGGAGGTGATCGGCTCGGTGCCGGATGTGCGTCCGTGGATCGCCCGCTCTTCCGTCATCGTGGTCCCCTTGCGGATTGCCCGCGGCCTGCAAAACAAGGTACTCGAAGCCCTCGCGATGGCCAAAGCCTGTGTCGCCTCCCCAGCGGCTCTGGCAGGGGTCAAGGCCCGGCCCGAGGCCGAACTCTTGGCCGCCTCCGGCCCGGAACAGTGGCAAGCCGCTATCATCCGCCTGCTCGACGATCCTGAACGAAGGCGCTCACTCGGCCTCGCCGGGCGGCAGTACGTCGAAACACATCACTCGTGGGAGGCTTGCTTGCGGCCGGTGCAGGAGATTCTGTCCTCCGTCAAGGTCGTTTGAGCGAATTCGCGACCGGTTGGCGGCTGTCAGCTGAAACGCCCTCGATCCGGCACAATCAATACGACCGTTACAATCGTTACAACCGGACACTTGGCCTGCCGTTGTTGTCGGCACATCTTTCCTGATCGTAACTCTCGACCAAACCGCTAAAACCGGCCGAAAAACGCCGCCTCTGCGTCATCTCTCGAGCGTGCCTGATTGCTCGGCAAAAGTGGCAGCTTTAGCATAGCCGTCGTGCTCGGCGCGATTGATTCAGCTCATGGGACCGGATTGCGAGTTAGAGTTGTCAAAACCCGCACCCGGCGTCGTGATCGACAACCCCAGAGGGACGCCTTCCGTGAAACGCTCGACACGCTCTCCCTTTTCTCGTCCGGCCGACTTTGCCCTCGTCCTGGAGCCGCTGGAAGCGCGAAACGTGCTGAGCATCTCGGCCCCCACATTCGACGATTTGGTCATCGACTGGACACCTGTCTCTTATACACATCT
>JAOAAM010000310.1 GCA_026418875.1 Gemmataceae bacterium
CGTCTACGGCGGACTGTTCGATTTCCTGATGAGCCGCCACCTCGCTGAGAACGGCGGGCTAGGCTTGGCGACCACTTGGACTCAACAACTGCAACAGGCAACCTCGACGAAACACCAGGATGACGCACGAGTTAGCCCGAATCTGCCGGGAGCACCTGGCGCGTGAGGAAGAATCGCTGACGGCGTTACGCCGAGCCATCGCGGCGGTGCGCGAAGCCTGGAGCCAAGGTAGCGCACACCGATTGAACGAGAGCATCGAGCAACTTGGGCATGCCTGCCGCCAATCCGCCGAGGTCGAGCGGCAACGACACCTCCTCGCCGAACGGCTCGGCCGACCCATCCATTCACTGAGCGATCTCGCCACGGAGTTGCCCGCCGAGACGGCCCTCGAAGTGGATCGATTCAACCACCGACTTCGACCGCTTGCCGACGCAGTCCGCGATGACTTGCACCAACTGCATCAGGCCCTGCGCCGGGGCCACTCGCTCTTGTCGAGTTTTCTCAGCCAATGGCAGGGCGAACAGGTCGATCGCTATGGCCCCACCGGGGAACGACTGGCCCATCGGGAGGCGCGGGCATGAAGGCAACCGCGATTGGGCTGTCCGCCCTCTCGGTCGGTCAGCGGGCGCTGGATATCATCGGGCAGAATGTGGCCAATGCCGCCACCCCCGGCTACCACCGCCGCCGACCGCACCTGGTCCCCTTGGTCCACGACGGATTCCACGGCACGGGCGTCGCGATCCAGCGCATCGTCCGTTACGAAGATCGGATGCTACGCTCGGCGATCCTCAACGTGACCTCCGAAGCCGCCGTCGCCCACGCTCGGATCGACGTGGAGAATCAGGTCCAAAGCTTGGCCTCCGCTACCCAGATCGACCAGCAAATGGCCCGCTTTTTCGACGCCGCCACTCAACTTTCCGCCCGGCCGTCGGATTTGGCGCTGCGTCGAACCCTGCTCACCGCCGCCACCGAAGTCGCCGCTTCGTTTCAGCGAAGCGCAATCGGCCTGGGCGAAATCCATGCTTCGGTGCGCCGATCGGCCGAAGATGTCGTCCGCGACATTAACCGACTGACCGCGAACATCGCACAATTGAATAAGGAAATCGTCTACGTCCTGTCGAAGCGGGGCGAACCGCACGACCTGCGTGATCAGCAAGACGGTCTCATCGCCGAGTTAGCCCAGTTGGTCAACATCACGGTACTGCCTCAAACCGACGGCTCGAAACTGATCCTCGCCGCGAGCAGCCCCGTCGTGGTCAGCGGGGAATCGTTGCCGCTGAAGTCAGAAATCGACGGAGCCGGGCGAATCATCCTCTCACCCGCCGACACGACCTTTGAATTACCGGTGACGCACGGCCGTCTCGCCGGTTTGTTCCAAGAATTCAACGAGTTCGTCCCGCGTTACCTCGACCGGTTGAACACTCTCGCCCGGGAGTGGATGCGCGCCATCGACCAGACGCAAGCCACCGGATTGGGCCTCGACGGCCCCTACACCCAGCTTTCCGGTACTCGGAGTGTCTTCGACGCGACCCTGCCGCTCGACTCCGCCGGCTTAGCTCTCCCAGTTCAGACCGGCGAATTGTTCATCACAGTCACAGATGAAACCACCGGCACGCGGGAGTTGGTCTCGCTCTCGATTGATCCGAGCGTACACAGCTTGAACGATCTGGCGACGATGATCGGGGCAGCCACCTCGGGCCGAGTCACCGCCAGCGTCACCGTCAACCGGACGCTGGATCTGCAAGCCTCCGCGGGGTATCGCTTCGATTTTGCGGGCCGTTTGCCGACCTCGCCTGAGTCCGTCGCCATGGCGGGCACCTCGATCCCCCGTGTGACCGGCGTGTTCGAGGGGCCTGCGAACGATCAGTTCTTTTTCCAAGTCGTCGGCTCCGGCACGATCGGCGTGACCCCCGGCTTGACCTTGGAAGTGCGGGATCAGTTGGGCAACCTGTTGGCGACGCACAACGTGGGTGATGGCTACACTCCCGGAGCGGAATTGCCGGCTACCCAGGGTATCCGCGTCGCTCTGTCTGCCGGCACAACGAACAACGGCACTTTCTCGACCCGCATGATCGCCCAAGCGGACACCGTCGGCATTCTGCCGGCGCTGGGCATCAACTCGTTCTTCGTCGGCTCCGACGCCGCGAGCATCGCCGTCAATCCCCGACTCCTCGACGATCCCCGCCGGGTCAACGCCTCGCGCGATGGTTTCGCCGGCGACTCAAGAAACGTGGAACGGCTGGTGGCCCTTCGCGATCAACGCCTCCTAGAAAGCGGAACCCGCACCCTCGGCCAGTACAGCCTCGACACTCAAGCGATGGTTGGCAGCGAGGTACGCTCCCTGGATGCCCGACGTGAGGCGACAGCCGCCCTGAAATTGGGGCTGGAGCAACAAGAGCAAGGCTTGATCGGCGTGGATGTCAACGAGGAAATGGTGCGCCTGCTCGAGTTTCAACGCTTGATCGAGTCAGCTAGCAAATACTTGATGGTCGTGAATCGCGCGATGGATGCCATCATGGAAATCTTCCGTTAACGATCGGGTTTCGCCATGTTTTCCCGAGTCAGCACGCGCCTGTTGACGGATACGTTTATCGAGCGACTGCAAATGCAAACACGGCGGCTGGCCGAATTGCAAGAGCAGATCAGTTCTGGCCGACGCCTCAGCCAACCGGATCAGGATCCTTCGGACTTCGTCGAACTCCGACTGAATGAGGAGCAGACGGCCCGCCTGGCGGCCTTTCGCTTGAACATCACCACAGCCAATGCCCGGTTGAACCAGAGCGTTGCTGCTCTCCAAGACGTCAATTTGATCCTGCGTCGAGCGAATGAGATTGCCCTGGAGGCGAACAACGCGGGTGTCGATGCCGCCGCGCGGGAGGCTTATGCCGTCGAACTGGACGGTTTGATCGAGCAACTATTGAAAGCGGCGAACACGCAAGTCGGCGACGAATACATCTTTTCTGGCACCGCCGTGGACTCCAAGCCCTTCCACGTCGCCGCCACCGACCCCGAGGGCCGACCGACGGCCATCGAATATCGGGGGGGGAG
>JAOAAM010000332.1 GCA_026418875.1 Gemmataceae bacterium
GTGTTTTACTGGTTGTGGTCGAAGCCCAGCCTCGAGCAGTATCAGGTGATGTCCGACGCCGATTACGAGCGAAAATATCCAAACAAGAGCCGGGAAGAGCGGGAAGAAATGCGGCGAAAAGACGAGGCCGAACGCAACGCTCGCTTCAACCGCGACAGCGAAAGTTGGCTCTTGCTGCACCGCTTGGCAGGTTCCGGCGCCGCCACGGTCGAATTCCAACCCGAGAACGGAACCAAGCGACCGAACATTACCGTGTGGGGCGGACGACTTCGCACTCTGCCCTGGTTCGAGGACCGCGGACCAAACCCCTATCTCATGGTCACCGGGCAGGTCGAGCGCCCTTGGGAAAGTGGCCGACTCGCCGAGTGGTTCATCAGCACGGAAGTCCCCGTCCTCATCGAGCCTTTGGTGAAGTTCCTTGAGCCGATCATCCACCTGCTGAACCCAAAGACCGGGACGTTCGTTCGCATTTATCTGGTGCTGATCCTGCTTTGGACGCTCGCGACCTGGGCGTTGTTCGGCGGCGCGATTACCCGGATGGCATGCGTGCAGCTCGCGAACAAGGACACCGTGTCGATGACCGAGGCCCTGCGATTTACCGCGCAGCGATACGTCTCGTACATTCTTGGCCCGATCGTGCCGGTCGGGTTGGTCGCCCTGCTGGTCTTTGTGTCGATCATCTTCGGCTTCTTGCACATGATCCCGGCATTGGGCGACATTCTCGTGAGTGGGCTGCTCTGGCCGGTGGTGTTGCTCATCGGCCTGGGGATGGCGTTGCTGCTGGTCGGCCTCGTCGGCTACCCCATGATGTACGCGACGATCAGCACCGAAGGCAGCGATACGCTAGACGCCCTCAGCCGATCGTACAACTACGTCTACCAGGCACCCTGGAGCTACGTCTGGTACAGCTTGGTGGCCGTCCTTTACGGCGCCGTCGTGATCTTCTTCGTCGGGTTCATGGGGTCGTTGACCGTTTATCTCGGTAAGTGGTCCGTCGCTCAGACGCCAGGAATTATCTCGGCGAACCGAAGCCCGGAATTCCTCTTCGTCTACACCCCGACATCGTTCGGCTGGCGCGAAGTTCTGATGACCAACAGCCCGGCTGAGGATTGGGTCCGGATTCAAGGTGAAGTTGAGCGATTGCGTCGCCGGGGATTGGATGACGCTGCCATCGACGCCGTATTGAAGTCCAAGAACGAAAATCGACAGGCCGCGGAGCAACGATACAAGGAGTATTTGGATTCCTTCCTCATTTACAACCACGTCGGCGCCATCATGGTGTCGTTCTGGATCACGTTGGTCTTCCTGATGGTCCTCGGTTTCGGCTACAGCTTCTTCTGGACCGCCGCAACGATGATTTACCTGCTGATGCGGAAGAAAGTGGATGATATTGACTTGGACGAGGTTTACCTGGAGGAGACCGACGACCTGAACATGTCGCCGGCCTCGTTCAAGCCGACCGGCGGCGTGTCCACGCCTACCGAGGGGGGGAATGTACAAGTGCAGACCACTCTGACGGTGCGAAGTGATCGGCCCGCCGGGGGTGATTCTGCGCCAAGCGTGGCGACCTCGTCGCCGACACCGACGCCGACGACAGCCGCGTCGACCGGATCAACAACCGCAAGCTCCTCGGGCAGTCCCTCGCCAACGTCGACTTCGACACAATCTGCCGTGGCCGTCACGGACGGGGCTGCCTCTTCGAGTGGCTCCACCGCTTCAACGACGGCCTCGCCGGCACCGACCAACCCGTCGTCGCCGTCCGACTCCGCTGCGAAAAATGCCCCGGAAGGACCGCCGACGACTTAACGGCTCCCGACGGGCAGTGGGCTGGTCGGAAAGTCGTGCCGTGTCTTTCATGACGGGTCGGGAGCCTAGACTGGTTCGTCATCGAGAATAGCAACGAGGGGACGGATGCCGCGCCCGTTATTGCTGTACAGCGGAGCATTCGCCGATTTGCCTTTCGAGGAATTGGCGGCACGCGCGGTGGATTGGGGTTATCAAGGCTTGGAGCTAGCATGCTCGACTGAACACTTGGAGGTGCAGCGAGCCGTCAGCGAACCCACCTATTGTGCCCAGAGACTTGAACAAGCGTCCCGCCAGGATCTGCAAATTCCCGTGCTGAACTGTCAGCGGATGTGCTTGTTGCTGGGCGATCACTTGGACGACAGATACCGGGAGCTTGCCCCGGACTACGTCTGGGGAGACGGCCGACCCGACGGGATCAGGCATCGAGTCGTCGAGGAGTTGCTCGCCACGGTGCAAGCGGCACAGAAGATGGGGGTCGGCTTGGTCGTTGGCGCGGGTGGTTCGCCATTTGGGTCCGCCCTGATCGGTTGCTTGCCGATCCCAACGGAGGCAGTCGCGCGTGCCTTCCGTGACTTCGCTCAGCGAATCATGCCCGTTCTGGATGCCTGCCGCGACGCCGGCACTCGCTTTGGGTACGTCATTCAGCCCGGGCAATTGGCTTTCGATCTTTACAGCGCGGAGTTACTCTTGGAGTCGGTCAGTGGTCGAGAGGAACTCGGCTTCGTTTTGGATCCGGCGTCGCTTCACTGGCAAGGTGTCGATCCGATAGAATTTATCCAGCGCTTCCCAGATCGGATCGTGCATGTTCATGTGAACGACGCGGTCCTGAATTTGAATGGTCGTTCGGGGATTTTGAATTCCTACCTGCCGCCTGGCGACCCACGGCGGGGTTGGGACTACCGTTCGCCGGGACATGGCGGGGTCGACTGGCCGGGAATCATTCGCGCGTTAAATTACGCAGGTTATGATGGTGCCCTCTCTGTCCACTGGCGTGATGCGGGGATGCATCGCGACTACGGAGCAGAAGACGCGGCACGGTTCGTAAAACAATTGGACTGGGACCGAGCCGTAAACTCCGGCTCGCCGATGTTTCAATAAGGGTGCATGCCCAATGATCACTCCGACGCCGGAACAGATCGCGGCTCTGAAAGCCGATTGGACCGATCAGTATGTCAAGGTGAATCC
>JAOAAM010000394.1 GCA_026418875.1 Gemmataceae bacterium
CATGCGAATGGCGGTTGCCGGGTTTTTAAATCCCCACCTGAGTGGGATCGTGCCTCACCGTCGGCAGCGAAGGATCATCCACCGCCTGGAAACGCACGGCGCGGCAGGGCACGGAACGCAATAATTCTGCGGCGACGAATCGAGTAATACGGGTGCCGCAGGCTTCATCTTGGTTGTTTCGCAAGCTGCTAGAAATTGTACCACGACATACGGGCTGACGAGGTGCGTCTCGCTATTGACGACTGTGGATTGGGCATTGCAGATGTAACGCCCCACAATCAGTTGCGAGGCCTCCTGATCGGAATAGGGTCGAATCAGATCGAGTTCCTCATTCGTGGCCTTCTTGACGCGAAGCTTGAGTTTTCCATTCTCGACGGTTACCGAGATGAGTTGGACGTGGCCCAGATTTTGGCGACCCATCGACGGAACGGGGGGCTGCGATGGGGTTGGTTGCGGTGGTGTGGGTTTTGCTTTGGGTTGGTCTTGTGCGGGTGGTTGCGACGCCGGCTCCTGAGCGAAACCTGTCGTCGTCAAGGCGAGGACAACGAGGCTCAAATACTTCAATGAGAACAAGTGGGCGAGCATTGGAAACTCCGTAGGAACATTGGCCCAGGTCGAGAATCCCGGGAATCAACACGCTGGGAAGGGCTGAACGAAGAACGTTCGGCACGGCGGGGGAGCCAGCGGCTGCACCACGCCAAGGCAATATCAATGATCCAGCGGCCGGACGACGATGTGGCGGTAGGCGACCGGTCCGTGATCACCTTGCAACATTAGCGGGCCTCGGGGCTTCTCACGCCCTGTGAGGCCGCCGGCCGTCGGTCCGCGGAGTTCGACATTTTCATGAATGACTTGGCCGTTCAGCGTCACCTTGACGAAACGGGCCTGTTGTTGTCGTTGACCATCGTCACCAAAACGCGGGGCGCGGAATTCGATGACGAACTTTTGCCACTCGCCGGGCTTTTTCGCAGCGTTCTGCCGGGGCGGGGCGTAGTTGTAAATCCCGCCCATGTCGCCGTAGGTCAGTTCACGCTTGCCATAGCTGTCCAACACCTGGACCTCGTATTCGCCCATGAGGTAGATGCCTGAGTTCGAGCCTTTCGGCACCATGACCTCGATCTCGAGGATGCAATCGCCGAACTCGGCCTCGGTGGCGATATTGATGCCGCTGTTGTCGGTATTCACCAACTCCCCCTCTGAACTGCTTGGTTCGAGGAGCATCTTCGCGGGGTTCTTGGGATCGAGCGACGATCGACCGACCTGCCAGCGATTTCTGTTGGTGTCGCCGTGCAGTTTCCAGCCGGTCAGGTCTTTGCCGTTGAACAGTCGAACCGGTTCGGCGGCCGCCGCGGAGGACACCAACAAACACAAGCCGATGCAAACACGAATCGTCATGAGGCACCTCGGGTAGAAGTTCGGGCATTCAGCAGGGGACGAGCCTGGATGGATCGTCGCCAAACCACTTAGGATCGCCGAAAGGTTTATGGATTGGCCACTTCGCATTGTACCGCCTGAAGGATTTCGCCGGTCGAGTCATCCTGAACCAGGGCGATCACTTTGAGATGGCGCATGTCCAAGGGTCGTCCGGGTTGGGGGAACGGGCGTTGCTCCTTGGCAAAGGTGGTCAGGTATTCGTCCAGATTCTTCCGCAGTTCGGAGACATTCACCGAAGCGCTATGGCGGAACGATGGACCTTGCAAGGTCAATCCCTCGCTTCCTCCAGGCATCGCCCGGACGACGTGGTGATGGAAGCGGATGCCATTGCTTCCCGCGAAGCGGATTTCGTCTTCGACGAGGAGCAGCCGCAGCTTCCGCTTGGATTCAGAGCTGGGGTCGCCCTCGATTCCCGTCACCTCGACGTTGATGCTGACGTCGTCGGCGAGGCGGTTGGCTTGCAGTTGGATCCGGATGGGCGAGGAGTTTTCGAGCAGCTTGTCGATGATGCTGCGGTACTGTTGGAATTTAGCTTGCGAGTTGGCCATGCCGCCCCCCCCGCCGGCTTGCGGCTGACCGTTGAACAGCGAGCTGGGCACGCCGCGGATTTGCTCAGCGAATTTGCCACGATAGTAGTTCCACCGAGCCACGGTGTCGGGGTTGGTCATCGGGTCGGGGCCGGGGATGTGCAGGTGATATTGCACCATGACCACGTCTTGGGACGGATAGGTCTTCCGCAGGGCATCGAAGGCGACATCCGCGGCGACACACGGCGGACATTGTGCCCCGGTGAACAATTCGAAGACCGCGACGCGATTGGCGGCCTTGTCCTTCCGCCCTTGGAGGGCCTCGGGCTTGAATGGGGGGACTTTGGCCAGGTATTCGTCATCCAGTTTTTTCTCGATGACGGCCAATTTTGCCGCCACAGACTCGGCCTCCGATCGACGTTCCGACTTTTCCAGGGCGATCTGGTAGGCCGCGAGGCATCGACTCTGGATGGCGAGGGGATGCTCGTCGGTCAAAGCCTCGGCGGCGATCTGGGCCGCCGTCAATGCTGATGGCAAGAACTCGGGCTTGTTGATCAAGATCTCGGCCAGCGAAACCATGTTCGAGACGAGGAAGCGCGGCCCATAAGGTTCGGCATGCCGGCGCACCGTCGTGACGATCTGCTCTGCATCCTCGGCTGTCACCTTGGTCACGCCGGTCGCGCGCGCCAGGTTCATGGCTGCGTCGGCGGCCGCCAGATGGTCGCCGTGTTTCGTGAACGTCTCCCGCAGCCATTGCGGCACCTTCTCGTCCCGCTCCTTCGCGAGGGCCGCCACTTGCTGCTGCAACTCTTTGCGTTTCTCTTCGTCGGTCTCCCGACGCAGTTGCAGTGTCAGCTGCGACATCCGTGTAAGAAGTCCCTGGTACTGCTGCATTGGCTCGGGCAGGGGCCGACGGGTAACCAATTCGTCGGCGGTCAATTCTTGCTTTTCCGTAGCGACCAGCTTGGAACGAGTGCGGAAGCGGTCGTCATTTCCAACCGGGGCCGAGCTGCCCAGGATTACCTTGGGGTCGGACCCGATGACACCGGCGAATTCGACCTTGGTCTCCACGGGCCGCGGTTGAGCTTGTAACTTCTGGCGGAAGCGGAACGAAACCGTCGCCCCCTTGACCCGAAAATCGGAGATCGACGCCTCACTTTGCTCCGGGGCAAAGACGACTTTCGCGCTGGGTTGCCCCTCTTTGGTCTCGACTTGGATGATTGCTTGAATCGACTCGACCCCGGGATTTACGGACACTAGCTGCCACAATCCATCCAACGACTGCTCGGCACCGAGAGCAGCCATGCCCCAAAAACCCGCTGCCAGCACCAGGAACAAGCGAATCATGTACGGCCCCTCGAACGTGCTTCCCCAGCTCCCACTACGTTGGCTACGCAACAGCCTAGCAGGTCCGCGGGTCCGCCACCAGATAAATCACAGCCGATAGGCGAATTCTTTCACGCCACCGGTTTTCGGGACTGCCACGGGAAACTCAGTGCCCCGCGTGCAACTCGACGACGTCCTTGTCATGCAGGACATGTTCGCGACCCACCGATTGCCCATCGTACACCCCCGTGCCCCAGATTCGGGCCGATTTCAGATGTTCGGCGAAATCTTTGTGGACTCGTCCGGCGAAGTCGAGGACTGTGCTACCGGCTGGAAGCGTGAATGGCGCGGTCATGTCCGGCGGTTTTCCCGGTGCCTTCGCATAGACTCGAATCACGTTCAGCCAGCGATACAAAGCCGTCCGCAATTCCTCCAAACCCTGGCCATGTTCTGCAGAGAATACATGGATCGGGAATCGCTCGCCGAACATCTCCCGCACGATCTCCAGGCGGTCGGCTGCCCCATCGGCGTCGATCTTGTTGGCCCCTAGCAGCGTTCGCGTGAAGTGGACGCTGGGATCGGTCGGCTCGGCGGGGGG
>JAOAAM010000503.1 GCA_026418875.1 Gemmataceae bacterium
GCCGTACATCGAACAAGAGAACCTGTACCGAAATTACAACTTCCGTTACCCCTGGTTCTCCAGCCCGGCCCTTGTTCCCGGAACTCCCGACAACCAGGCGGTGCTTCGCGCGCCGATCCCGATCCTGATCTGCCCGGCAGCACCCGGCAGCGATCGCACCGTGACAGGAACTTTTCGCTTCGGCACGAACTTCCCGTATAGCAACCTGGCCGTCACGGATTACGCGACGTGCAGCTCGATCACCCCCGACTCGATTACGTTCTTTGGCTACCCTGCGACCGCCACCCAGATCACGCTGATGAGCGCTATGCGGCCGGATATGTCGGGCCAAGGTCTGTCGCTGATCGGTTTTCCCGCCATGAAGCCGAATCCAGTCACCCAGATCCGCGACGGTGCCTCGAACACGATCCTCTTGTGCGAAGATGCGGGTCGGCCGGAACGCTGGGTCGGCGGGCAGTTGGTTGGCACGGACTTGAACGACGGCGGCTGGGGTCACCACGACAACGACTACGGCCTGGATGGTGCGGTCAGCAAGAACGACCCCACGTCGCCTGGCAATTGCATCATCAACTGCCACAACAACAATGAAACGTACAGCTTCCACGCCGGCGGTGCCAATCACGTCTTCGCGGATGGTTCGGTCCGCTTCATCCGTGAGACGATTGCTCCGCGGACCTACGCGGCGTTGATCACAGCCCGCGGCGGCACCCTGACCCCGGAAGAAGTTTCTCCCTCCACGGAATGAGGTTACCCTTCATGCGTCTGCGCACAGCTTTGTTCGGGGCCAGCATCGTGCTCGGTGGGATGATGGCGTTGGGATGTGGCGACGGCCGTCCGAAAGCCATCCCGGCTGGCGGAACCGTCCGGTACAAGGGGAAGGAGATCCCCGTGGGTGCATTGGTCGTCTTCCATCCCGCCGACCCTGCTCGGGAGAAGCAAATCGGTGGCAAGCCGTTCGGGAAAGTCAAGGAAGACGGCACCTTCAAGCTGACCACCTACGCTTCGGAGGATGGTGCTCCCGAGGGTGAGTACGGCGTGACGGTCGAGTGGCGCCCGCCCGCTGAGGATTCCAAGTTCCAACTTTCGGGCGAGGGTATGGCTGCTCCGCCCAACAAGTTGCAATCCCGATTCAGCGATCCGAACAAGCCGTTCACCAAGGTCACCGTCAAGGCGGGCGGTGACAACAACTTCGCTCTCGAGGTCGAATAGCGTTTCGCCCCTCCCTCGCTGCTGCCGTCGCCCGGCCTCACCGCCACTCGGCAGCAGCGACATTTTTTCATCCCAAGCCGCGGCTCGTAAATTATCCTCCGTCGTTCATTGTCATCCTTCTGGAGAACGGGATTCGCACGCATGGCTTCGGTGCTGGACACACTCCGCGAACGGGGATTCGTTGCACAGGTTTCCGACGACAAACTCGGCGACTTGCTCGCGAAACAGCCGATCACCGTCTACGCCGGCTTCGACCCCACGGCGGACAGCTTGCACTTGGGCCACGTCGTGCCGATCATGGCGCTGGCTCATTTCCAACGGGCCGGGCACCGAGTCTTGCTCGTCGTTGGCGGGGCCACCGGGATGATCGGCGACCCTAGCGGTCGATCCGAAGAGCGCCAACTCTTGTCGATCGAACAAGTCGCCGCCAACGCCCGTTCCATCGGCGCACAGATGAACCGCTACTTCGACCCGAACGCTCCGCATCCGCCCCTCCTGTTGAACAACTTCGACTGGATCGGTCGGATGTCATTCATCGACTGGCTGCGCGACGTTGGCAAGCATTTCACCTTGGGCTACATGCTGGCGAAAGAATCAGTCAGCCGCCGACTCGAGAGTGAGCAGGGAATCAGTTACACCGAGTTCAGCTACATGACCCTGCAAGCGTTCGATTTCCTGTATTTGTTCGACCACTATGGCTGCACCCTGCAAGTCGGCGGCAGTGACCAGTGGGGGAACATCACCGCAGGCATCGACTTGATTCGTCGTCAACGCCAGGCGCAAGCCTACGGCATCACGTTCCACCTCATTACGACCTCCTCGGGCGAAAAATTCGGCAAATCCGCGGGCAACGCGATCTGGCTCGACCCCAAGCGAACCTCTCCGTGGGACTTCTACCAATACCTCGTCCGGCAGGACGACAAGGACGTCATCCGCTTTCTGAAGCTGTACACCTTCCTGCCGATGGAGCAAATCGAGGAACTCGACGAAGTCACGAAGCGCGCACCCGAGAAGCGGGAGGCGCAAAAAATGTTGGCCTACGAGGTTACCCGCCTGGTTCATGGTGAAGACGTTGCCCGCGAGATGGCCCATGCTGCGTCGGTCGTCTATCACTCTGAAATCCGCGGCATCTCCGACGACGTGTTAGCTTCCGTTTTCTCCAGCGTCCCATCCACACAGATCGCCCGGTGCGAACTGGAGCAGGGGTTGCCCATCGCCGAGGTGCTCGTTCGCACGGGCCTGGCCAAGTCGAAGAACGAAGCCCGCCGTGCCCTCGATGCCGAGTCGATCTACGTCAACAACGTAAAGATCGAAAAGTCGCAAGCCGACCTCCGGTTGCTGCCGCAGCATTTGGCATCGCCTTCGTTCATCGTTCTGCGTTCGGGGAAAAAGAATTACCACCTGCTCCGCGTCCTTTGAGATCGGCGGAACTCGGTTCGGCGGATCCAGAGAGGCCCCCCTTGATGCGTTCCATCTTCGCACTTCGTGTCGTGGCCGTGGCCGTGACGGCGACGTTCGTCATCCCCGGAGGATCGCTCGCTTGGAACGACAGCGGCCACATGGCGATCGCCCGGCTAGCTTGGCACCGACTGTCGGACCGGGACCGAGCGTTTTACAGCAAGCTTTTGAAACATCACCCGCACTACTCAAGCTACCTGCTCGAGGGAAAACCAAGCAACGTGTCCGAGGTCGAATGGGCATTTTGTCGTGCCGCCATCTGGTCCGATTGGCTGCGCGATCCGCGCGGACCGATGATTTCCGCCGAGCAATCCAGAAACATCCGCGACGAGTACCACAAATCAGTCTGGCATTATGTGAACCTGCCGATCATCCATTCGGACGATCCAGCGCGACTCGATGCGGAGGAGATCCAACGGCGGATCCTGCTACCCCCGGTGGATGCACGGGGCGAGCCAAGGCACGTCTTGGCCGCGTTGCATCACAACATGAAACGGTTGCAAGCGCCAGATTTGGCGGAGGAGGAGCGGGCCGTCGCCCTATGTTGGATCCTGCACCTTGTCGGCGACGTGCATCAGCCGCTGCACACGGTCGCGCTGATTTCGCCCAAATTCAATTTCGAGCCGCCCAGCGGCGACCAAGGCGGCAATCGGATTGCGGTGCAAGTTTGGGCGGGGGATCGTCCGGCGCAGAAGCTGCATTTCTACTGGGACTCGATCCCGCTTTCAGGCCGCATGGATTTCTATGCCGTGGATCGAGTCGTCCTCAGCTGGCTGGCCGACGGGCGAGGCAAACCGAGAGATGCTGAGTTGAAGTTGGGTGATTTTCTCGCCTGGGCCGAGGAGGGACGCAACCTGGCTCGGACGGTGGTTTACCAGCACCAGGGCCGATGGTTGGAATTCAAGCCCTTGCCGGCAGGCCAGTTTGACGTCGAGGGGTTGGATGCCCCGGTGCTTCCCGAGGGCTATCGACAACTCGCAGAAAAAACCGCCACCGAGCGACAAATCCTCGCCGGCCTCCGCCTTGCCGGGCAGTTGAAAGAGGCGATTTCGGCGACACCCTGAGCGTTTAACTTCCCACATCGACGACCGCCGGTCCCAGGACGTCATGCCGTGGTCGCACGCCAAGGCCTGGTGCCATCGACGCCGACATTTTGCCATCCACGCGCCGCGGTGCCCCATCGGCCGCAGAGACGGTGACGTAGCTGTTGAAATCCGTGGCAGTAAAGCGGTACCCCTCCGGAGTGCTCTGTGCCAGATGCGCGATCGCCGCCGTCACGATGTCGCCGCCCCAACTATCCTCGAGAGTCATGGCGATGCCCAAGGCAACGCAGAGATCGCGGACTTCTTTGGCTCGGGTCAATCCGCCGAGCTTGCTGATCTTGATGTTCACGACATCCATCGCGTGATCGGCTTTCGCCCGCAGTAAGGCGTCCACCGAATCGATGACCTCATCCAGCACGAACGGATGGTCACAATGCCGGCGAACAGTCAAGCAATCTTCGTAACGGGTACAAGGTTGTTCGATGTACACGTCGAGATCACGAACGGCCCGGACAACACGGAGGGCCTCGTGCGGCAACCAGCCGGTGTTGGCATCGGCCACCAGACGATCGCCCGGCTTGAGGACGGCGGCCACGGCTCGAATCCGCTCGATGTCCACGTCGGGGTCACCACCGACTTTCAATTGGAACCGCCGATACCCCTCGGCACGATACCCCGCCACCCTTTGCGCCATGGCCTCGGGAGTGTCCTGCGAGATGGCCCGATACAAAGTGATCTCGTCGCCAAAACGTCCTCCGAGCAAGAAACAAACCGGCAACCCCGTGGCCCGACCGAGGATGTCCCAGCAGGCCATGTCGATCCCCGATTTCACGTAGGGATGCCCCTTCAACAAGGCCTGTCTCTTATACACATCTCCGA
>JAOAAM010000528.1 GCA_026418875.1 Gemmataceae bacterium
GTGCTGATCTTCTCACTCGATCGGGCCATCCGCGAATTCTGGCTCTTCGGCGGAACCCTGCGTGAGTGGGCCATTCTCCATGCTCAGGCGGAGTTCGCCGCCCGAGTCGCTTGGGCCTCGTACCTGGCTGTCCTCATTGGCACCACCTGGTGGGCTTTACGCTCCCGCCGAAACACCACGGTTGTTTACCAAATCACTCCAGCCGAATTGGAAAGCCTTCTCCCCGCCATATTCGAGCGGCTTGGTTTCGAGTTACAGCGTCGTGGGGCGAGATGGTTTTGGTCAGCGATAGGCGAGGCTTCTTCTTTTGGCACCCCCTCGTCGGTTCCCGCCAGGGATGAAGCACGATCGGAGTGGATTTCGGTGGACGGCTCCGAGTTCATGCGAGTGGCGGTGATTTCGTGGAGTCGCGGTGATTCCCCCGTCAGACAGGACGTGGAGGCAGAGCTACACCATTCACTGGCCCACATCCGAATTCCGCCGGGTCCCATCGGGGTGTGGTTCCTCACCGGCACCACCGTGATCTTCATGGCGACGGCGTTGCTGCTGGGAGTGATCTTCTTCGGCGCGGGCCGTTGAATTCCCGCGCGGGCCGTTGAATTCGCCTGGCCCAATGACCGAACGGAGCCACCTGGGTCGCTCACGCCGAGAAATGCCTGGACGGCACCCAAACGCCATGAAAACCGTAGGGCACTCGCTGGGGCAGAACGACACGGGCGACAGGAGGTTCCGAGAAGGCACGAGCCTCCACGACGACAAGCTCGCTGCGCTGGGCCGACTCGTCAAAAACGTAGGTCAATAACCAACCGTCATCCTCGATCGTCGAGCCGGGCCGGGCGACAAACACTCCCTCGCCGCCAAATCGGCCTGCCCCGAACTGATGCCGCTCGCGGCGGCCGGTTTGCAGATCGTACTTGACCAACCCCGTGAATTGAAGCCCCTCGACCTCGGCGGCGTAACCGAATCGCGTTGGTCGGCCGATTTGTGAGTCGGCCACCCGGGGAAAATCGACGACCGCGTCGTCCACTTGCTCTTCCATGACTCGACCTTGCCGGACCTGAATACGCCACCGATGCAAGTGGGCCGGAACCATCGGTCCCGTGTCGAATTTCCCTTTTGCCGGGAAAATTTCGGGCAACCGTTCATAGCGACACGCCAGCAACACGACGTCCTCGCCAACGTCGTAGGCGTTCAAGGTGTGAAAGACATAGCAAGGCGGGATGTCGAACCAGCGAATCTTCCCGTTTTCGCGGGGTAATAACCCAAGACGTGCCCCGTGTTTCGGCTCGAACGTGATGATCGATTCGCCGCGAAGCGCTCGACCGATGTCGAAAGTCGCGGGCAGGTCGAGAAAGACGGCGTAACGGGCCGTCATCGCAAAATCGTGCATCATGACGGCGCGAGGCAGCGTCACCGACTCCGACCGCCGCAACGTGCCATCATGACCCACGATGCCAAACTGCACCTCCGGCCGGGCCACACCGTAGCCAAAAAACACCATCTCCCCGGTCTGGGCGTCCACTTTCGGATGAGCGGTGAAGGCATGCTTCCACTGGCCCTGGAAGTCATATTCGCCCACCGTCTCCAAGTCGGGCAGGGTGATTTCGTGGGGCAATCCGCCCTCCCACAAGGCGAGGAATTTCCCCGCATGCCAGACCAACGCGGTGTTGGCGGCATTGGCTGGCGCGCCACCCGTCGGCGGATCGAGCAAGCTGTTCGCGAGGGCTTTGCCGGCTTTCTTCTCGGCAAGAAACTTTGCCGTTCGGACATACCGATTGCGGTAGCTGGCCTTGCCCCCGCTCAGGCGAACGCCATGCAACATCCCATCGCCGTCGAACCAGTGATAGCGATTCTTGGGCGGGAATTGCGGGTTCGGGCCATTGCGCACGAACATGCCGTCCAATTCGCTGGGCAACTGCCCGATCACCTTCAAACTTTCGACGACGATCTCTTCATGGACCGGGGCGAAACCGCCGCTGAGAAACGGGTTGTCCGTGGGCCAGCCGCCAACATCACGTCCCGGTTTGGCCCCGTCGTCTGCTGACAGTGCCCAAGCCAGGAAGGGGCTGACGGCGGCCGTGTGCAGAAAGTGGCGTCGGTTCAACGGCATGATCGTGGCTCCCTGAGTGCAAACTCTCTTCGCCGTTCATCCCCGAGATCAACCAAATAAGCGGTGCAGCACCTTGCCGGATGTCTCGGTCAGTCGCTCATCGCGGCCGTTGTATCGGAAGGTGAGACGGGTATGGTCCAGCCCTAACGCGTGCAGGATGGTCGCATGCAGGTCGTGGATATGGAAGCGATCTTCGACGGCGTGCAAGCCGAATGCATCCGTCGCGCCGATGACTTGACCGCCTCGGACACCGCCGCCTGCCAGCACCATCGTGAACCCATACGGGTTGTGGTCGCGACCATCCGTGCCCTCGGCCATCGGCGTTCGACCAAATTCCCCACCCCAAATGACCAAGGTGCGTTCGAGCAAACCGCGGCGTTTCAGGTCACGCAAGAGCGCCGCTGTCGGTTGATCGGCTCGAGTGCACATCCGAGTGTGGTTGGCCTCAAGATTGCTGTGCGCGTCCCATTGGCTCCCCGCACCGCAATAAACCTGGACGAAACGGACGCCTCGCTCCAAAAGCCGACGCGCTAGCAGACATCGATGGGCAAACTCGGCACATTCTTTTCGGTTCAATCCATACTCTTCCTTGGTCTTTGCGGTTTCCCGCGAGAGATCGACGGCCTCGGGAGCGGCGGCTTGCATGCGGAACGCCAACTCGTAAGCGTCGAGCCGAGCCGTGAGGTGAGGATCGTCTCCTCTTCGGCCGGCGTGTCGTTGGTTTAAGTCGCGGATCAGATCAAGTTTGGTCCGCTGCCGCTCTTGATCGCCGTCCGGCGGAGCCAGGTGCAAGATCGGATGGCCCTTCGGCCGGAAATGGGTGCCTTGATGCTGAGCCGGCATGAAGCCCGTGCCCCAATTCCGAGCACCGCCGAGCACTTCGCCGCCCTCGGTCAGCACGACGAACC
>JAOAAM010000562.1 GCA_026418875.1 Gemmataceae bacterium
TCAGATGTGTATAAGAGACAGGTTCCACGATGGCGCGAAATGTCGGGATGGCGAGAACGACGCATCCGGTGGCGTAGGCTAGCGTCTTCGCGGAGATGATCCCAACACGTAGTCCGGTGTAACTTCCTGGTCCGATGCTCACAATGACGCCGTCCAACTCGCGGACACGCCATCCTGCGGTTTGGCAGAGTTCGGCGACGCTCGGTGCCAAGTCTCGGGCGTGTCGCCGAGTCTCCTCCAGCCGACGCTCCCCGAGGATTCGATCACCCCACGCCACCGCCACGACACCGACCCGGCCCGATGTATCGATAACCAGCAGACGGGGGTCGTCAGTTCGGAGTTCGTTCATAAATCACGCTCCGCACGTCGCATGGCGCGCGCGACTCGACGACGATCTCACCGAGCCTCGAATTGGGTCTCGGGACTCGACCTTGATCTTACGGAAAGGACGAATATGCCGGAGCCAACCTGGAAAGTCTTCATTGATGGCGCTTCCCGGGGTAATCCCGGCCGGGCGGCCTACGCCCTGGTTATCGAACGGCCCGGCTTCGCGGTCTACGAAGAGGCTGATCTGCTCGGCGAGACGACAAACAATGTCGCGGAGTACACGGCTCTGATTCGCGCCTTGCAGCGAGCCCGACAATGGCAGGCCCGGCGATTGGTCATTCACAGCGACAGTGAGTTGCTCGTGAAGCAGATGAACGGGGAATATCGAGTCAAGAGCGAACAGCTTCAGCCGCTGTACGATGAGGCGAATCGTTTGCGGAGGGAATTCGACGAGGTCGTCATTCGGCACGTGCGTCGAGGCGAGAATGCCGTTGCGGATCGGCTGTGCAACGAAGCGCTCGACGGCCGACCGCGGCCGCCACTGGCCGGAGAAACCGGCCCCTCGCCGCCGGGGTTCTCACTCCGAGACGAGGCCCTCGCGATTCTCCGCCGGGCGGCTGCCGATTGGTCGCGTGGCGACCCGGGGCAACCCACCCCCGAAAGTGTCTGGGAGCAGTTGGAGTCGCTGCGGAATCGCCAAAGCGAACGTGTTTCGCAGGAGAATTAAACGATGCGGACCCGCCTTTTGACACGCGAGATATGGCTGCCGCGGCCGGTGCCCGAAGTGTTTGCCTTCTTTAGCGACCCGGCGAACCTTGAGGCCATCACGCCACCGTGGCTGCGCTTCCACATCCTCACGCCGCAGCCGCTGGAGATGAAGGCGGGCACCCTACTGGACTATCGCTTGCGCCTGCATGGCATCCCGATTTATTGGCGTACCGAGATTAGCGTGTGGGAACCGCCGCATCGCTTCGTCGATCAACAGTTGAAAGGCCCGTACCTGCTTTGGGTCCACGAACACACGTTCGAGGAGAAGGACGACGGCACGCTGGTGCGAGATCGAGTGGATTATCGCTCTCCAGGCTGGATTCTGGAACCGCTGATCGAACGCTGGCTCGTCAGGCCGGATCTTGATCGAATCTTCGACTATCGAGCCGAGCGACTGCGAGAATTTCTCGGACACCGCCAGCCATTGGCCGCCACAGCGGCAGCCGAATCACTTCGGCTCGTGAAGTGACTCCGCGATGCGGCGATGCTCCGCCGCTCGACTAAGGTCGCCGAACTGCTCGAAATAACGGGCCATCAGTTCATGGCTGGGTCGATGCCGGGGATTCTGAGCCAAAGCGCTCTCCAGCCAACGCCTTGCCTCATTCTCCATCCCGTTCCGCATCATCCGCTCGGCGATTTGGTAACGAGGTGCCGGGTCGTAAGGTTTCGCTGCTGCCTCTTTCACCAAGGCTGAGACGGCACGCATGTCAGCCTCGATCTGCTTGGTCCTTTCACGGATCTTCTGAGCTTCTTCGGCCTTCCCCAGTGTTTCCAGGCAGCGTGCGTAGTTGAACATGATCGTCATTTCGTAGGGCATCAGGGCCGCGGCTCGGCGCAACCAAGTTTCTGCGGCCTCGGGCCGACCCGAGTCCAATTCAATCAAACCTCGGAGCGACAGCGACATCGCATCATCCGGATGGGTGGCCAGAAGACGATCCAGGATTTGACTTGCCTCATCGTCCTGCCCCAAGTGATGCAGGCAATACGCCATGCCCCGCATCACCGCGGGGTCGTCGGAGTGAGATTTCCAAAGGTGGTCGAAATGTCGTTTGGCTTCCTCGACCTGTTTCTGCTCCAGCAGGAACCAACCGCATTGCCGGTGTGCCTCTACGTTGTCGGGATCTAGCCGAACGACTTCCTGGTACAACTCGTAGGCCTGCCGTTTCGCCCCAACCCGCAGGAGGATGTCCGCTTTCAGAAGACGGGGTTTCGTATTCCCCGGATCTTGAGCAATCCACACGTCGAGGCACTCTTCAGCCAAGGCGACCTCAAACTGAGCGAGGGCAACCGGGGCCAAGATTTCAACAATCAACAAACTGTCGGGGTGCCCCCGGCGGATGAAATCGAGAAGTGCCCCGCTGACGGCGCGGTAGTAGCCCTTTTGGACTTGGATCAGGGCGGATTCCAATTCGATCGCGGGACGGACCCAACCGAGCGACTCGGCCTCTTTGAGCCATTGCTGGGCGAGGTCCAATTGTCCGGCACGGCGAGCAGTGCGGGCCGCCAAAAAGCGCGTCTCCGCGCTGTCTGGCCACTCGCGCATGCACACCTCCAGGTGCCGCAACGCCGTCTCGAAGTCGCGTCGCTCGATGGCCCGCTCCGCCGCGTTCTGATTCCAAGTGGCCCACAATTGCCGGACCATCACATAGCCGCCGACACCCAAGCCGATCAGCAC
>JAOAAM010000624.1 GCA_026418875.1 Gemmataceae bacterium
AGATGTGTATAAGAGACAGGTGTAGGCTGGGTCGGGCAAGTCGACTCCCTCGATGGGAGCGAAGGCCGGCATCAATTGACCGGCATCCAGCCCTGGTTGGAGCGTGCGTTGGACGACATGGGCCACCCAAGAACCCGACGTGAGCCAACCGCCGAGCACCAGCACCGGGACGATCACGGAGCGGGAGAGCGCTGCTCGAAGCAACCACTGTCGCGCCGATTCCGGGACGAGCGACGCCCCGTACAGCAGGACCAGACCCGCCGCCAACAGTGGGACGAAGAGCGGAAGTTGCAACTGCCGATACGCCACCCCGACACTAGCGACCAGAGCGACGCTCACGCCGCTGCCCAGCCACGACCATTTCAGCCAGCGGCACAACCCCAAGAAAGGGGCGGCCGCTCCGAAAATGGCCAGGGCGAACAAGTCAGACGGCTTAAACAGGTCCAGCATGTCGAGTTGGCCTCTCTGTCCCCAGTTCCCTGATGCCCCATGCTAAGTAACACCCGTGAGAACGAAATGAATTTTCACTCTCATTTTGTTTTCATTCAGGGCTGCGACATTTCCGCGATGGTACGGGCCGCTGCTGCGATGTTGGCTCAACTGATCACGCCACCTGGTGAAGCGAGTTTGGCGACCACCGGTGTCCGGGCGAAGCCAGCATCAAGTAAAGAGGGGCGCGACGACCCGACGTCCGGATACGCGATCGGGCACTTGCGATCATGGTCGGCGTCGGATAAGATCGTGGTGCGCGTAGGTCCCGCAGTCGTCGAGGGTGGATCATGCGGCGGCGAACCTTGGAAGAGCAACGAAGACTGTTCGGCTTCGGCCTGTTGGGGGTGATCGCTCTCGGACTGTTGTGGCATTTCTCCCCCGGGCTACCGGTGATCTTCGGCCCGTGGGCGAGTGCTTCGACCCGGCAAGCTGGGTTGGAATGGTTCACCCGCGAATGGGAGCCGAATGACCCCGAATCGCACGGCGACGGGCTTGGGCCAGTGTTCAATGCTCGTTCGTGCGTCGCCTGCCACCATCAAGGCGGGGTCGGAGGCGGCGGTGGGAATCAGTTCAATGTGCTGAATTTCGTCGTCACCCCGAATGAGCGCGATCGGGAGATGGTCAGCGGGACGATTCACACCCACGCCGTGTCCAAGGATTACCAAGAGTCATTCGATTTGGTGCGGAAGAAGTACCCAGTGATCAAAGGCGGTCAGCGGATCGTCGATCATTGTGCCGTCTTCGTCGCCGATGTCGATCCGTTGTCCACCGAGTCGATCCAGACCACGGCCCTGTGGGGGGCGGGTTGGATCGACCGGATTTCGGACAAGGCCATTTTGAAGAACCGGCGGGGGCACTTGCTCACGGGGATCATGGATGAATTGCGGGCGAAGTTTAATGAAATCCCGATTGGTCGGGTGCGGCACCTGCCGGGCGGGAAGATTGGGCGGTTCGGCTGGAAAGCACAATTTGCCACGTTGGAGGAGTTCGTCGCGGCAGCATGTGCAAACGAGTTGGGCCTGGGAACGCCTTACTCGAAGCAGGCGCAACCATTCGGCCGACCGGACTACCCGGACGTGGAGCCGGACTTGGATCGGAAGCAGTTCCGGCAGCTGGTCGCCTTCGTCGAGACTTTGCCGCGGCCCATCGAGGCGGTCCCGGAATCCCCAAGTGAGCGGGAGCGCGTGGAGCAGGGGAGGGCCTTATTTCATCAAGTCGGTTGCGCGATCTGCCATGTCCCCGACTTGGGTGGGGTGAAGGGGATCTACAGCGATTTGCTGCTCCACCGGATCACCGATCCCACCCCGAGTGGCGGCGGAGGCAGCGGCTATGGTCGCCCGGCACCGCCGCCGGATGTCCCGATCCCCGATGGCGAACCACACCCTGATGAGTGGCGGACGCCGCCGCTGTGGGGAGTGGCGGATTCGGCCCCCTACATGCACGACGGCAGTGCTCCCACCTTGGAGGCGGCCATCACACGTCACGGAGGCGCCGCCAAACCATCCCGCGATGCCTACCGCCAACTAAGCTCGGAGCAGAAGCAAGCTCTCTTGGCTTTCCTCAGCAGCTTGAAGGCCCCGCCCGATGCCATCCCCGTCGCCGTCAGGGAAGAGCGACCCGCGAACCGCTCCGGAATTCGCGCGGCACGGTGAACCTTTTCTCAAGGATTGGAGTTTCAGGACGAAAATGCTCCCGCTTCTGGTCACCGGCGGCTGCGGCTTCATCGGCAGCAATTACATCCGATACGTCTTGGATCGGGATCCGAACCTTCACGTCGTCAATCTCGACGCGCTGACCTACGCCGGGAATCTTGCCAATCTCGCGGACCTGGAGGGGCACCCGCGGCTGAAATTCGTCAAAGGGGACATCGCGAATCCGCAGGATGTTCGCCAAGCGATTGGGAAGGGCGTTTGCGGGATCGTCAATTTCGCGGCCGAAAGCCACGTCGATCGCAGCATCATGGACTCGGGGCCTTTCATCCGCACCAACGTGGTCGGCACGCAGGTGCTCCTCGATGCAGCCCGAGAGTTCCGCGTGCCGCTGTTCATCCAAGTCTCGACGGATGAGGTGTATGGCAGCTTAGGCCCGACGGGACGCTTTACCGAAACCACCCCCCTGGCGCCGAACAGCCCCTATTCGGCCAGCAAGGCAGCCGCGGACCTCCTCGCTCTGGCGTATCAACATACGTTCGGGCTGCCCGTGATGATCACTCGCTGCTCGAATAATTACGGGCCGTACCAGTTCCCCGAAAAGCTTATCCCGCTGTTCATCACGCGACTGCTTCAAGATCAGAAGGTGCCGGTTTATGGGGATGGCCGGCAGGTTCGCGATTGGATCCACGTCCTGGATCATTGCGCTGGCATCGAGGCGGTGCGGCAACGCGGTCGGGTGGGTGAAGTTTACAACCTTGGCGGGAATTGCGAAAAAACCAACCTGGAAATGACGCACCTGCTTTTAGAGTTGCTCGGCAAACCCACGAGTTTGATCGAACATGTCCCCGATCGCCCGGGTCATGATCGTCGCTATGCCATCGACAGCAGCAAGGCGCAGCGGGAACTTGGCTGGTCGCCGACGATCCCACTCGAGACAGGCCTGCGTCAGACAATCAAGTGGTATCAGACCAATCGGAGTTGGATCGCGACGGTGCAATCCGGCGAATACCGAACGTACTACGAGCGGCAATACGGTCGGCGTTGACCGTGGGGCGTGGCGCGGGTGGTTCCGGCACCACGCCCGGTGTCAGAACACGTCATCGGGCATGTCGGCGTCGCCAAGCCACACCGGCCAAGGCGGCGGCCCCCATCAACCCAGACACCAGCGTTGCAGGCTCCGGGACGTTATTCGGCTGGCCCGGGGGACAAACACACTCGCAGGGTGGATCGGTGGGGGGATCCGCGATGGGCGGCGGCAGGGGGACGATCGGGTCGGGGTCAGGACCACCTACGATTCCGCCTGGCGGATAGAAGAACGGCGGGGGGGAAAAGGGCGTAAGCCGGAGCGGCGGCAAGGCCCAAGAGCAAGGTGCCGAGGATGGCCACGCGACCAAAGGCCCTGATGAATGTCCGTTGCATGGGAAACCCCTTATCAACTTCCTGTTCCCGGGGCAGGAAAAGGTGTGGGAGCGAGGGCGGGAATGCGGTCACTTCTCGGGCGGGAAGCGCGTCCCGTCGAGCATCCCGGACCGAACCTCGGTGGCAATTATCGACGAATTCAGATCGGCTCGCTTTGCAGAACCTCCCGGGAGTCTCGCAGATCGGCGGGGTGCCGGTAAGGATAGGAGGATGGGAAGTTTGGTGCGGAAAAGTCCGAAGGGAACGACGGCGGAATTCGTCCCTAGGAGGCTTTCTCTGCGGGAGGGTCATGAAAGGATCGGCTGGTCGCCGAATTGGAAAGTGATCGCGTTGTTCGGTGGAATTGCCATGCTGCCCGCGGAATCGGCAGGAGGCCGAGCCGCACCGCGACCACACCAGGAGGGTGGACCATGCGCTCCCTATGCGCCGGTGCGATGGGGTTGTCTTTGGGGTTAGGGGGAGTCTGGGCGCAATCGCCGGCGGTCAGTCTAGGTCGCCCCATCCCCGCTGCCGAGTTGGGTCGGCCGGTCGCCGCCGGCTTCAGCCTGTCTCTTATACACATCTCC
>JAOAAM010000639.1 GCA_026418875.1 Gemmataceae bacterium
GGGCTGGACGCTGTGATAATTTGAGTGATAGCCAATCTCATGCTGTTTCAGGGCGTCGATCACATCAGTGCGCCGTCGGCGCTCCAAGGTGCGCGCTTTTTCACCAACGACTTTGAAGGTGGCGCGAATTTTTTGTTGTGACAGCCAACGAGCAACTCGAAGGGCGGCATCATCGCTGGCGGGCAAGACGTAGTCCTCGGTATCCCACCATAGGGTAACATAAATTCGTGCCGGTTCTGCCGCGAAAGCAACCTCAAATGGGATGCCCCCAGCCAGGCCGACGAACGCAAGGATGGAGAGAATTCGGCTCATCGGATCGTCCCCCAGGTGGTACAATCAAAGGACGCGGTCCTAGCCGAACTACCCGAGAGCGATGGCATCGGCAAGCTGCTCGCGAGCAAGCCAAGGGGCGGGGAGCAATCGGTACTCTGCCCAAGAGAAGGCGGTGGAGCAGTCGGCCAATGGTTGAGTTCGGAACCGTGGGCGAGGAAGACCTGTTCGGGAGAATCGCGACATGGCGACCGACGACTTGATCCAGCGTTGCCGCCAGGGCGATCAAGATGCGGCGAGGCAGCTGGTCGATGCCTACGTGGAGCGCTTGCTCCCTTTGGCCCGCCGACGCATCAGCCAACGGCTCGCCAGCCGGGTTGATGCCGAGGACATTGTCCAGTCGGTCTTTCGGACCTTTTTCGTTCGACTAAAAGATGACAAGTTTGAGATCCGCGATCAGGACGATCTTTTCCGCCTGCTCGTGCGGATCACATTACACAAAACACTTCGACAGATCGCGCACCACAAAGCGGCGAAGCGCGACCCGAATCAAGAAACCGGGCACAGCGACAGTGCTCACGAGCAGCTTCTGCAAATCTTGGCTCACGAGCCGACCCCCGAAGACACCGTGAGTTTTCTCGACCAACTTGAACATTTCATGCAACAATTGCCCAGTGACGACCGCCGGATCCTCGAACTTCGACTCGAAGGTTACTCCACCGACGAGATTGCGCAACAACTCGGAACTTACGACCGGAAAATTCGGCGCGTCTTGGAACGGATTCGCGAGTTGGCCGACCGCGATGGCTTCATCGTGTGAGGGCCCGCGTTGCCGAAATTGGCTGTCCGCGAACCACGTTTCGTTCGCATGATCCCAATGAGGCAGTCGAGCGTTGCTGGAGCAGCGAGCATGTTGCCGCGGTCGTACGGTCGAACTTGGGCATGCGTCTTGTTGGCGCTGGCGACCTGCCTGATCGCGCGGGCCGAGGAACCTGTTCAACTGGACCGCCGTGATCGTCGCGAGCCGGCCATCGTTTTGAACACAGGCGGCCGCACCGGAACCTGCGACGTGATCACGTTCAGCCCTGATGGGCAATCCGTTTTGGCCGCCGGGGACGACAAAGTGGTTACCATCATCCCAGTGCAGAAAGGGAAATTTAACAGCCAAGCTGTCAGCTACTTGCGTTGGCCGATGTGGCGGGAGCAACGCGGAGCCATTTTCGCTTTGAGTGTTTCACCGGATGGCCGACAGGTCGCCGTGGGTGGGTACGGCTTGCGGAACAGCACCGTTGCCATCATCGAGCGAGAGTCCGGTCGAATCGCCCAGTTGGTGAATCTTGAGAAAGAGCGCGAGAATTTCTTCGCGGTGATGTGCCTGGCGTTCTCCCCTGATGGCCGCAGCTTGGCCATCGGCACAGGAAGCGGTTCCGTGTGGTTTTGGAACTTGGGACAGCCACCTCAATGGATCGGACAGCATAAGGCTCTCCCCAATTCCACCTACAACCGAGTTCGGGCTATACGATTCCTTTCCCCAAGGACAATTCTCTCCATCGCGGAGGACGGCAAGGTCGCCCGATGGGAGGAAACAAGTTCGGGCTGGGTCGGCCAATTGGCCGTTGATTTATCGCCGAAAGCGCCCATCCGCACTGCGGCTTTCAGCTCGGACGGCTGGCTTGCCGCGGGGGAGCTCGGCCGCACCATTTATCTCTGCTCTCCCGATGGAGGCATCCAACGACAGAAGACGCTCGATGCCGAAGAGTTTCCGAGATCGTTGGCGTTCGATGAAACCGGCCGTCGCTTCGTATTGGCCGTTGGCCGGCTCCGGCCCGGGACCACATTTCGGCTGGAGGCAAACGATCGGATCGAAGTCATCGACTTGAGCGATCCAGAACTTCAAGCCGCGATCCGCCTGCCGCACACAGGCCGTGCCGACGCGATGGCTTTACGCGGCACGAGCCTCGTCGTCGCGGGGGGGGACAATCACGAAGTGACCCTGTGGGATCTCGCGGATTCGAGTCAGCCCCGCTCCGTAGTACGCGGATCCGGTGCGGGAATCTGGGCAGTCCGACTCACTCGAGAGGGCCGGCACCTGGCGTTCAGCCAACGAAGAAATCCCGCGGCCGATCATCCCAACCGTCGCGGCCTCGAGGAGTGGCGAGTTTTCGACCTTCGGCGTCGGCGATTCGACAAGGCACTGCCGGAGAACGCGGAACTGGCCAAACCCATCGACACTCTCGGAGGATGGTCGATCAAGCCGGACCCGAAGCTGCCTTGGTTGTGGCATGTCGTGGATAGCTCGGGGCGAGCGTTTCCCCTCCCCGGGAACCGCGACACGGACGGCAGACCGACGTGCTTCTCTTTTCTCCCGTCGCGGAACGATTCCCCACCGCGGTTGGTGGTCGGGCATTACTGGGGTTTCAGCCTGTTTCTATTGACGCCCTCCGGACCTCGGCGGTTGAAGCTGTACACGGGGCACCAGGGCGAGGTCACGTCGCTTTGCCCCTCCGCGGATGGCCGCTGGCTGGTCAGTGCGTCGAACGATCAAACAATGGCTGGGTGGAGCCTCGAGGATTGGCCAAGCGGCACAGGTTTTGGGGCGCGACTGACGGCTCTCCCCGCCTCCGTGCGGGTTGACGAAGTCGCCGTGGGCAGCCCGGCCTGGGAAATGGGTCTGATCCCCGGGGACGAAATCACCTTTCTCGCCGTCGCGGGCCGGGAGTTTTTTGGACCGGGACTTCCCCCGACGGCAGCGGATGCGAAAGCCGCCTTGGATTCAGCCCGACCCGGCGACGAGGTTTTCATCCACGTGCGTCGAACCGGTCGGGATTCCCCGATCCGCACGCTCTCGACGCTGCGGCAACGTCCACTCTGGCGGCTTTTCCCGAACGTGGATCGTGAATGGGTGATGTGGACTTGGCACGGGAACTACTACGACACCTCGACGAATGGCGATTCGCTCGTCGGTTGGGTCATGAATGATCCCTCGATGTCGCGCGAACCTCGATTTTTCCGGCTGGAGCAGTTCCGCGATGCATTCCAACGTGAAGACGTCATCGAGGAACTGCTCGACACACTCGACGTCGGCAAGGCGCTGTCGGTGGCGCTCGGGAGTAACCCCGTCGCCGTGAACTTGGGACTCAACGAACCGCCCAGCACCCGAATCGAGGTGGACTCATCCCAAACCCCCGGGCGGATCACCTGCCGGCTGTTCGCGACGGCTCGGGGCGATCACGTCGATTTTCTGCCGCAGCGGGTCGAGTTCTGGATGAACGACTTCCGTTACCGGGTTTGGGAGCCTCGGGGCCAGTCTTTCTCAGAAACGGTGACGGTCGACGCGAAAGACTTGCGCTCTGGGCCAAATCGGCTGATCCTTCAGGCATTCAATCGATTGGGTGGGCGCTCCGAGGCGGTGGTTCAAGTCACGCAACCGGCCAGCGATCAAACGCCACGACTGCTGGGCCTCGGGATAGGCATCGATGATTACGGACTGCAACCAGCGGTCGGGGGA
>JAOAAM010000649.1 GCA_026418875.1 Gemmataceae bacterium
GTGTGGGACTTCCGCCCCTATGGGGAATGCGGCAAGATGCTGGCCGAGCCGGTGCGGGCGTTGGGAGCGGTGGTGGATGAGATCGCCTTCGTCCACAACGTGGTCGGCAAAACGGGGGTCCACAGCCAAGGCACGCTCCTCCAAACGACGGGATTCAATGTCCCGGGCTTCCCCAGCGTCGGTTCCTGGGTGAGCTACGGCCTCGGCAGTATGAACGACAATTTGCCGACATTCGTCGTCCTGCCCGACCACCGTGGCTTAGCATCAAACGGGACGAAGAATTGGGACGCGGCATTTCTCCCAGCGCAGCATAGCGGCGTGATGATGAACTTGCAGGCGGACGAACCGATCCGTGATCTAGTCCCACACCGGATCGGTCATTTCGTCACGGAGTCGGGCGAGTCGGCCACGCATCGACTGTTGGCGGAGATGAATCGTCGACACGCTGCCGAACGGCAGGACGCACGTTTGGAGGCCCGAATCCGCAGCTACGAACTTGCGGCGCGTATGCAACTGGCCGCCCCGGAAGCACTGGACATCTCTCGGGAGACGCGCTCCACACTTCGACTGTACGGACTCGACCACTTGCCGAATTCCTGGCCCGACGAGATCAATGCCGCCGAAGAGACCGCCTATTTCGCGCGAAAATGCCTGGTGGCCCGCCGCTTGCTGGAGCGCGGGGTTCGCTTTGTGCAGATCTGGTCGGGGAACGACAACGGCTTTCCGCGGCGGAATTGGGACTCGCATGAGGATGTACAACGAGATCACGGCCCCTTGGCCGAGGGAATGGCTCGCGGGACCGCGGCGTTGATCCTCGATCTGAAACAACGGGGTTTGCTCGAAGACACCGTCATTCTGTGGACCACGGAGTTCGGCCGTATGCCCTCGTCGCAAGGTGGCAAAGGACGGGATCACAACCCTTATTGCTTCACGAATTGGCTCTGCGGCGGCGGGATCCGTGGCGGAGTCTCCTATGGTCCGAGCGACCCCTTCGGATACAAACCGCTGGAACGTGATCGGCCGACGCAAGTCTACGACATCCACGCCACGTTGCTGCACTTGCTCGGGATCGACCATACTCGCTTGACCGTCCGCCACGACGGAATCGACCGCCGGCTGACCGACGTTCACGGCCACGTCATTCAGGAAATCCTGGCGTAGTCAGCCCGTCGCGACAGGAGAGTGGCTTCAAGGTGCGAGAAGTTCAAGGCACCGTGGAGTGCGACGGGTTCAAGTGCCGCAAAAGCCGGGGCAGGCCGAGATGCAGCCAAGGGGCATACTGTTGCGGCTGCTCACGGAGCAAAGCCACCAGCTCATCGATGACCACCCAGCGAAAGTCGGCCACCTCATGTGGATTGGGCTGGGGCGTCCCCGCGAACTTTCCGTGGAGGAGCAGATCGAACTCGTGTTCGACACCTCGTCCGGCCGGTTCCTCGGCACGGTAAACGAAGCCCGGCCCCAGCGACAACGGGGCGTCGATCCCGAGTTCTTCTTGCAGGCGACGGCGGGCCGACAAGACCGCGTCTTCACCCCATTGCGGATGGCTGCAACACGTGTTGGCCCAAACGCCCGGCCAGAGTCGTTTGCTCCGGCTGCGTTGCTGGATCAGTAGCGATCGACCATCGGGCGAGAACAAGTAGAC
>JAOAAM010000288.1 GCA_026418875.1 Gemmataceae bacterium
AGGCCCAACGAATCGTCCCGCCGCGGGCCCCACCGGTTCGGGTCAAGACCCACGAACAACGGCGACTCTGGGCCAACCAACGCATCGTACAGCAACCGATCCGGCGACTTTTCATCCGTGGGGACCGCCCCCGAGAGAAGCGTCTGCACCGCAAAAGCCAGTTGGTCGGCCTGCATGTGCTTGGCGGGATCCGCGGCGGCATCGAGCCAACGACCGAGAACGGACTCGGCGGGAATCACTCCATCCTTGCCACGGCTTGAATGCCGTGAGGGTCCGCGAACAAAACTCCACACCTCCGCGTGACCATGCCCGTCCGCATGGGGGTTTCCCGAGAGAACGGAATCGGCCACATCCTTGAGCAGGTTCCAGGATCGCCTAGCGACATCGCTTTCTGAGATCGTCCAGGCGATTGCCGTCATGTCGCAATAGTGGTTTCCATCCTTCGATTCGATCCGAAGCAATAACTGATCCTCAGGCTCGACATGACATTCGACGGGAGCGATGGCGGCGGCCGTGCCAAGGGCGATGTCGGCCCGGGCAATGATCCGAGCGCGATCTTGTCGGCGATGCTCGAGTTCCCAGTCCACGCCATTGCCGCAAGCCGGGTGCGCGTGTTCAACCCTACCGGCGATTCGCACGGTACCTCGCAGGGGACTGCGCCAGGCCACGCCGACAAACTCCCGCGGCGTGGGATGCACGCCGATCCCGTGAGCCGGGATCCGCCCGGGGACGGTTTCGGCCCAGTCGGCCGAGTTCGCGACAAGGCTCGGCAGTTCCTCGCCGCGTTTCCGCCAACCGGCAAGGTGGGGCCGCGACGGATCGAGCCTGACCTTTTCGTCCAAAAGAGTCAAAGGCGAGGCAGGGATCGAATTGGCGAATTCGCCATCGGCCGGCACCTTCGCTTGTGGAACCAGGGCCAGGGTCTCGTGCCAGCGTTTCAGCCATTCCACATCCAATTGCCGCTTTCGGGCAATGTCTTCGAGCGAGGTCTCCGGCTTCAGAGCCGCCTCACGGACGGCGGCGAGGTACTTAGCCGTCCGGGTAAATAATGGCGGGTATCGTAGCTCGAAGGCCGGGCCGAATGTCGGGTAGTCGCTGAGCAGAAGGGTAGGCTTACCGGCTCCCTCGAAGCGAGGACGCAACCAGTTTACTGACCCCTCGCCCTGCTCTTCGATTGCGCCGAGGAAGATTGTCACTTCGCTCTGATCCGGGGCGGGTTGAATCGGCAGGCGCAAGGTGACACTCCCCAGCGGCGTGGGATCGGCGGGCACCTGCCGGGAGAGACTTTCGACATAACTCCCCGGCGAGTTCCAACTCGCTTGCACATAATTGCCAACCTTCACCGTCCGCCACATGGCGGCCCGGGCCGCTTCGATGGATGCTGCCAAGGCCGGTACATCCTCGGCACGGGCTTCTCGCCAGCGTCGGCACCAACCGGCAAGAAACCCCTCGGGTTTCGGCTGGTTCCAAAATTGCCACAGCACGCCCAAGTATTTCGCGTTGAGCTTCTCTTGCTGGGCAACTTCCTGAAGGCGACCTTGGCGAAGGGCGTCGCGGTGGACGATGGTGGCCTTGAGGTAGGGGACAAAATCGAGCCGGCCGTCGTCGGCAGCCCAAGGCGAATAAAAAGCTCGCAGCCTCGCTGTGCCCTCGTCGGTCCAGTCACGTCGGGTTTTCGACGGGGAGAAGCGGAAGCCATCGGGCAGCAGGACGGCATGTTCGGCGATCTGCTTGGCAGCAGCAAAGTACTTGGCGAACAACTCAGGGGAGATGTCGGTCAAAGCCTCGGCGGCGTTGGTGAATCCTTCGCCGGCAGCACCATCGGGCGGAAACTCCCGTGCCGGCCGCAGATCGACCCCGGTCAGGTCGCGGATGGTGCGGTCATATTCGGCATGACTCAGCCGCCGCAGTGGCGCGGGACCGGGATCGCTCCGTCGTGCCTCGGCCTCTTGGCGGAGAAAATCGCGAACCCAAGCGACCACCATCTTCGCCTCAGCCTCGGTGGGCCGAGGTTTGCCTTTCGGGGGCATTTCGCCGGTTTCAATCTGCTGAACCACATTCTCCCAAACAGCAAAGCGTCGTCGGATGTCGGCCGGACTGCGAAACTGTTCCAGGTCCACCCCGCCTTTCTCCAATTTCGTCGAGTGGCAGGAGAAACAGAATTTTGCGAGCACCGGGCGGACTTTCTCGACGAAGTCGTCTCGGGAATTCGATGGCGTTGGCGTTGGCGGCGGCGAGTCGGCCAGACCACAGCAAAGCACCGTCATCCAGGAAACAAAAGCCGAGACGAATAATGCCAATCCGGGGGTGTTGCGAACGGTCATGGCGTGAGACTCCGATGATCGGAGCAAGCGGCGGGATGCGTGTAGTTTAGGCACGCTGTGGCCGTCGAACAAGGAAGCGAGTGGGCAGAGCGCCCCGGCTGATCACACGTCTTCGGGGTTCTGCCAGTGGTCGTGCTCGGTTTGCAACATGTCTTCCGCCTGTCGCGGCCCCCAACTGCCAAGAGGATACTCGAACGGCTGGTCATCCCAGGTTTCCGTCGCGGCAATGATGGGGTCCATGATTTCCCAGGCACGCTCGATGGCATCGCGGCGCATGAACAACGCGGGATCACCATGAATCACGTCGAGCAAGAGGCGCTCATACGCCTCAGGCAGGGCGGCTTTGCCGAATTCCTTCTCATAGTCAAATGTGAGTTTCGAGACCCGCAGTCGGGTACCGTCGGCGGTGTCCGGTTCCTTGACCACGAAACTCAGGCAAATGCCTTCACGCGGTTGGAGGCGCAAGGTGAGTCGGTTGGCCTCGGGTCCGCCGGTGGGGACCGGAAAAGGCATGCGTACCGGGCGGACGAACTGGATGACCACCTCGCTGACTCGGGTCTTCATTCCCTTTCCGGAGCGGAGGTAGATCGGCACGCCATGCCAGCGGTCGTTGTCGATGCACAGGCGGAGCGCGGCGAAGGTGGGGGTACGTGAATCGGGTCGAACTCTCGGGGTCTGGCGATAGCCAGCGTATTGCCCCAAGACTACGCAACGCTTCAACTCCGCCGCCGGAGGGACGACAACCGCCTCCAGGACATCACGGCGAGCGTTTCGCAGATCCTCGGCGTTCCAGCGGCGGGGCTTCTCCAACAAGGTCATCGCCATCACCTGAAGTAGATGACTTTGGAACATGTCCCGCAGCACGCCGGTCTGGTCGTAAAATTCGCCGCGGTCCTCGACCGTGGCGCTCTCCGCTGCGGTGATCTGGATGTGATCCACGTACTGCCGATGCCACAGCGGCTCGAAAAGCGTGTTGCCGAAGCGAAACGCCAGAATGTTCTGCACCGTCTCTTTCCCCAAGTAGTGGTCGATCAGGTACACCTGCTCGGGGTGAAAATGCTGATGCAAACATTGATTCAGCCTTTGAGCGGAGGCAAGGTCTCGGCCGAAGGGCTTTTCCACGACGATGCGGCGGTATGGCCCCCCCCTGCGACTCGCGACTCAATCGGGTCTCACCAAGGATCGTGACGATCGGCTCATAAAGTTCCGGCTTGACCGACAGATAGTAGATTCGATCCGCGGGTTGATCGCGGTCGGCCCACTCCAACCAATCGAACAACGGTTGCAGTCCTTCTCGGGACGAGGCATCCGCGGCGACATACTCGACGGCCGGGGCGAAGCGCGACCATGCCTCGGCATCGAAGTCGGGGACGTAGCGTCGTCCCGCCGCCGCCAATTGTTCTCGAAGTGCTTCGCTTCCCAGAGGCCGACGCGAGATCCCCACGATCCGAGTTGGAGTCGGAAGCCGATGCTTCCGAAACAAATTGAACAAAGCGGGGATCAACTTCCGGGCCGTCAAATCGCCCGACGCACCGAAAATGACGATGTGCAGCGGTCGAGCCATGAGCGCGATCCTTGAGCCATGGGGATGCCTTTCATCAGGGTATGAGCGGCTCTCGGCACGGGAATAACGCGCCAGGCCGCCGACCTCAGCCGGGCCGAGTCTACACCTCCCGCCAAACGACGAGACCCTGGGCGAGCGACGAATTCTCAGCCAAGCGGCGACGTCTCAGTCAAACGGGGATCTCGAAGCCGAGCGGCGAACTCTCAGCCAAAGGGCGACGTCTCAGCCGGGCGGCGGGGTCCCTTGCCGACTTGACCGCAACGAGCGGCTCGGTAAAACCGCGAGCATGATCGATCCGTTACGTCAGGAAGTCGTGGCGCTCGCCCACACGGTGGTGGTGAAGGTCGGGACGAACGTGCTGGCCGACCCGTCGGGCCGGCTCGACCGAGAGCGCGTCCGCTCCATCGTCGATCAGTTGATGCGGGTTCGCGCCCGGGGCAAGAAGGTGGCGCTGGTCAGTTCCGGGGCGATCGGTGCTGGGA
>JAOAAM010000729.1 GCA_026418875.1 Gemmataceae bacterium
AGATGTGTATAAGAGACAGGTTGGACTCGACCGCGGATGGCCAGGAAATCGCCTTTCTCGAAGGCACGGGTTTGCTGTTCGTTGACGTTCCACAACCGTGCCGCGATGACCCCCGTCCGGTCGCGGAGGTCCAAGTGCAGGTAGGTGGTGCCATTCCGAGTCGGGCGGATCTGCTTCTCCGAGACGAGGAAGACTTCGTCGATGGATTCGCCGTTGGTCAATTCTCGGACGAAGCGGCGTGGCATGGATACCTCGGGGCCATCGCGCCGACGGTGGATTCAGCAGTGAATCAACAGGCGGATCAACCGTTTCCTGGCTGATGTTGCGATGGCAATGTACAGACCCCATCGTGGCACGGCACGAGCCGGTAACGACGCTTGGCGATCCACAAGTACAATCGCTGACCGAGGCAGGGCACGCCCGGCAAATAGAGCAGCGGAGCCAATAGCCACAAAAGCGGTAACCGCCACGCCATCCAGCGGAACGCCCCGAAGCCGTGATACACCTGATCGCCCCGCGGGGGAACCAAGTGCATCTCCTCCATCAGACGATCTTCGTTGAGCGGAATTGGACTCGGGGGCCATCCGCTGCGATCTCGCGCATCCTGGAAACGGAGCCGCCCACGCCAATCCAACCTCCGGAGGATTTCCACGGACTTCCGGCAAAACGCGCATTGGCCGTCGAACAAGACGACTGCTTTCGTTGAATCGGATGGGGTTGCGACGGCCGATGGCCCGGTCATGACTCACCTCGGGAACAATCTCCGCCCTATTGTACCGCGCGGCAACGGATCGTGCGGTCGGAATGCCCCCGCCTTTTTTCACCGCATCTTAACCTGTACGATAACGCCACCACGAGCCGTCGCATCGGCGATTCATCAACCTTCGGCGAGAACTTCTTGCGATGACGGCAACGCGAAACATCTTGGCGTTCGATCTCGGAGCAGAAAGCGGTCGTGCCATGTTGGCCGGTTTCGATGGTCAAAAACTGACGCTGCGCGAGGTCCACCGCTTCCCGAACGTTCCTGCCCTGACTCTGGACCGCCTGCATTGGGACGTGCTGTTTTTGTTTAACCAGATCGTTGAAGGGCTACGCCACGCGGCGGGCCAGGCGGATCTGTCCAGTGTCGGGATCGACACCTGGGGCGTGGACTTTGGCTTGCTCGGTTCCGACGGAGGATTGCTCGGCAATCCGCGGCACTATCGGGACCCGCACACCGAAGGAATCATGGAAGACGCGTTTGCCGTTGTGCCTCGAGGCGAATTGTTCCGGCGTACCGGCATCCAATTCATGCGATTCAACTCGCTGTTTCAACTTCTCGCCATGCGGCGGGATCGCTCGCCCATCCTGGAGGTGGCGCGACATTTCCTGATGATTCCGGACTTGCTGAACTATTGGTTGACGGGCATCAAGGTGAATGAGTTCACCAACGCGACCACGAGCCAGATGGTCAACCCCTTTACCCGTCGCTGGGACGAGGAGTTGATTCGGCAATTCGGTCTGCCGGATCGCATTCTCGGAACGATCGTCGAGCCGGGCACGGTGCTTGGGCCATTGCGGCAGCGGGTGGCGTCGGACAGTGGCTTATCCCCCATCCCGGTGATTGCCCCGGCCACCCATGACACCGGCTCAGCCGTGGCCGCTGTGCCGGCCCGGGGCGACGATTGGGCCTTCATCAGCTCGGGCACCTGGTCGTTGATGGGCGCAGAACTTTCACAACCCATCGTCAATGAAGACGTGCAGGCCGCCAACTTCACCAACGAAGGCGGCGTGGGACAAACGGTCCGCTTCCTGAAGAACATCTCCGGGTTGTGGCTGGTGCAGGAGTGCAAGCGGGCCTGGGAGAAGTCTGGTCGATCCTTCCGCTACGACGAGTTGGTTCAGTTGGCCGGGCAGTCGGAACCTTTTGTCAGTTTGATCGACCCGGATGATCCGGGCTTCATGTTGCCGCCCGACATGCCGCGAGCCATTGCCGAATTTTGCCGGCGGACGGGACAACCGGCACCGATCGAGCCTGGGGCCGTCATCCGCTGCGCCCTGGAGAGTCTGGCCCTTCGGTACCGTTGGGTCTTGGAGAAACTGGAGCAGTTGTTGGGTCGCCGGTTGTCGGTCATCCACGTCGTTGGAGGGGGAAGTCAAAACGAATTGTTGTGCCAACTGACGGCCGATGCATGCAATCGCCCCGTTCTCGCGGGGCCTGTCGAAGCCACGGCGATTGGCAACGTCTTGGTGCAAGCGATCGGGTTGAAGCTGGTGACTTCCCTGGCCGAGGCGCGGGAGGTGGTTCGCCGGTCGTGGCAACTCCGCACGTATGAACCCCGACGGCCTGATGCTTGGGGCGAACCATACGCCCGGTTCCTCGAATTTTCGAAGCGGTAAATCAGAATGGTTGCTCCCGACGCCAAGCCGGTGACCGTGCCCGACTTTCAAGCCGCCAAGTCTCGCGGCTCCCGGCTGACCATGGTCACATGCTACGATTACGCCACGTCCCGGCTGCTGGATGCCACGAGCGTCGATGCCCTGTTGGTGGGGGATTCGCTCGGCATGGTGATCCAAGGGCACCCGAACAGCTTATCCGTGACGCTCGACGACGTGGTGTATCACACCCGCTGCGTGGCTCGGGGAGCGGCTCGCGCTCTGATCGTCGCCGACATGCCCTTCCTCACTTACCAGATCAATGCCGACGAGGCGTTACGTCACGCGGGGCGGCTGATCCAGGAAGGGGGGGCACATGCCGTGAAACTCGAAGGGGGTCGGCGAATGGCGGCCACCATCGAACGCATCGTCGCCGCCGACATCCCGGTGATGGGGCATGTCGGCCTGACGCCGCAGTCCATTCGTCGACTTGGTGGCTTCCGAGTGCAGCGAGATGAGGCCGCGATCTTCGAGGATGCTCGGGCTGTCGCCGACGCCGGTGCCTTTGCCGTTGTGCTGGAATGCATCCCAGCCGGTCTTGCCCGCCGCATCACGGAGTCGCTGCCAATCCCCACGATCGGCATCGGCGCGGGGGCTGGCTGCGACGGCCAAGTCCTTGTGCTACACGACCTGCTGGGGATGTTTGACGACCTGCAACCCCGATTCGTCAAACGGTACGCGGAACTTGGCCAAACGTTACGGGCCGCGGTCCAGCAGTATTGCGAAGAGGTGAGGGCCGGGAAATTCCCTGGCCCCGAGCACGAATTCCGCTAGGCCGACACCCGTCATCGTCCCCATCCTGGGGACCCGAGGCCGCTCCCTCAAACCGTCCGAATCACTCGACACTTCCCCGTGACCAAGGTGGCCTCACTTTTTTGGAACCGGGAAGCGTGACAAACGGGTTTCAATTCACGGCGATTTGGGTTGGATCCGAATGAAAAGCGGCTCAACCCAATTCTTGTGCTCGGCGTCGTAGTACAGATACGCTCGACTGGCCGGGCCACGGAACTCGCCGGGATGATCCGCCCGCAAGTCGATGTTCAGGTCGATGACAGCCTCGGGCTTTACGTCGCGCCAGTAGAGAACGAGTTCACGCCCCCGAATCTCGAAGAAGCTAATTTCTCCTGGGAGGATCTGGTCGCCCTCGCCCCGTCGCAAGCGGGCCAACTCCCGCAATTGCCTCATGTCTTCGGGTACACGTAGCCCTGCGGGAAGCCCGATGATCGCGACGGTCATCGGCAACCCTTTGCCACTGACGTTCTCCAAGCGTGCTCGCAAGCGTACTCCGTCACCCTCTTGAACCTCGGCACGGTCGAGGGACGTCGTCAGCCGGACTGTGCACTTATCCGAACTGGAAGGCACCCGTCGGTAGTAAGACCACGCGAGCGAATACGGCAGACCAGCCTTGGAATGGAGTTCCAGACGCAGGGAGGTCTTCCCCGGCTTGATGATGTCATCTTTCGGCTCGACCTCAAGCGTCACTGGCTCGGTGCGATCGGCGAGGAAGCGGACTTGCCCCACCAGCCGATCACCGGCGAAAAGTTTCAATTCGCCGTCGTCGGCGATTCGCTTGGACGACTTGGTGAATTCCAGGAGGGCCTTCAGGGCGAGGATGGTGGCCTGGGTGGCGCCGAAGCCGCCGAATCCGCCACGCTGCTGCGTCATCCAACGGATCGCTCGGCTCGTTGGTTCCTGGAATTCCTCGGGTCGATCGACCTTCAGCCAAGCAAGGATCGCCAGGGCGGTGGTTTCGATCCGGAGATCGCGTCCCCCCGAGGAGGTGATGCTCGTTCGGGCTCCGTCGATGCCGCCGTCGTCGGCTTGCATTGTTTTGACTTTTCGCAACAGTTCCACGGCCTGATCCTTTTGCCCCCGATGGAGCAGGGCGTTGGCCAAAAGGGACAGGAAATAAGGGTCGTTTTGCCCCTCCGGTTCTTGCAATAGCTTGTCGATGTCTCGCGAGAGATCCTCGTCCCCTGTGGCGGCGAGCGACCAGACGATGTAGGCGTCGGTGATGTGCTGCGGGGCACGGCCGAACGAATCCAGGGCCCGCTCATTTCGCAAGAATCCGCCGTCCGGTTTCCTTCGGCTAAGGAGGTAGTTGCGCGTGCGGGTGAGCATCGCCTTGTCGACCGGGTAAACACCGGCCATGTCGTTGAATTGCAGCAGGCCATAGGCGGTCAACGCCTCGTGAGGTGGCGCGTCGCCGCCGAACCACTCGTAACCCTCGCGACCGCCTGAAGGTTTTCGGCACTCGAAGGAGATCAAGCGTTCGTAACCGCGGTCGAGCAATTCCGCAGCCCGTTGCATCGCGGGCAGATTACTTTCTCCGCGCTCTTTCAGGTAGCTCATGATGAGGGTGTTCGGGTAATTCCCGGACGAGGATTGCTCGAAGCACCCCATTGGCTCTTGCAGCATGGATTCGAGACCTTGTTGCAGGTCGGCCAAGGGCGAGGGGAACAAGCGTGCAAAGAGACGCAGCGTGCCGGGGACGCAGTCGGCCGGGAGTTCGACGTCCCGGAGTACGACCTTCGGTCCGTCGCCGGGTGAGAATACGTCGCTGACGCTCTCGACGACGGGAAAACCGTCGGGCACGATTCGAATGGACCGTTCGAGAGTATCCGCCGAGAATGGTTCGCTAGATCCGTGTACCTTGATTAACCCGTGGCCCTCAACAGCCGCTGGTTGCAAACTCAGCAGACGCCGCACCGCCTGGTTCGGCGACAACACGAGTCGGTCGGTGAAGTCCCGCCGATCTGTGGAGCCATTCATGCGGAATCCATCGGCATGGACGGTCAGCACCGCGGCTCGATCTCCCTCCGAATCGTTGCGCACTTGGATCGGCAGTTCGAGGCGATCATTGCTGGAAATTTCTGCGGGTAGTTTCGTCTCGACGGCGAACGGTTTTCGCACCTCGATTCGTTGCGTTGACTGGCCTAGGCGTCCGTCGAGTGTGTGCGCGGCTACGAGAATACGGAACGATGTCACCGAATCGCTCAAGTTGAAACTGGCGGTGGCACGACCGTCCGTGTCGAAAATGGCCACGGGGTTCCAGTAAACCGTCTCCGCAAAATCGCGGCGAGAACCACCCTGTGGTTCCGACCGGACGTGGGCATATTCTCGCACGACGAGGGGCTGGGGCAGGGGGGGAAGAGG
>JAOAAM010000766.1 GCA_026418875.1 Gemmataceae bacterium
AACCCAGCCAAGGTTGCGATTTTTTCCAACTCCCGCAACTCTGCCTGGATAGCTCGGATTTCCTGACCGAGGTTGTCCCATGCCGCGAGTTGTTGTCGCAACCGCTCTGCTTGACTTTGGCGCTGGTGATCATCGAGCCGAGCTTGCTCATCGAGATGATTGATTTCGGCTTGATTGTCGGCAAGTCGCTGGTTGACGATCTTTCTGATCGTTTCAGTCACGCGTTCGCTCAAACCGTCAAAGTACTCGTCGACAAGGCTTTGTTGCCCCCTCACCGCGTCCACTTCGAAGAACTGTCGACGAACGTCGTGCACCAGCGCAGTCATCCGTGTTGACAACTCTCTCTTGGCGTTAATTAGTTCATTACGCGTCGCTGCGATCCAACCATGCCACAAGGCGGACATGAATAGGGGGATCAGAGTCGGCGGGAATATGGGTGCCGTGAGCGCCCCTCCTGAGATCAGTATGAACTGACTCAAAGCAGCGAACGTCCATACGGTAGAGCCGTAGTTCAACGAAACTCGGATTCGAGTCAGCCAGCGGTCGAAGTGGTTGCCCTGAAGTTGGATCGCTCCGGCCTGATACAGATCCATGCTGAGCGACTGATTGTTCCCGATATGAACCATGGCATCAGCAGCATTCACGAACGGGACCAGTAACTGTACGCACTGATCTCGAACACTGTGTTGGATTCGCCGCCAGGTTTCTAGAGCCGCACCCATAACCTGAGCCGGCAGGGAATTTGCAAGCTCTTCGATCTCTTTCAAGGAGGTTTTTTGGTCAATCATGGCCTGATGTTGCCGCTCAATGTCGCCGCCCGACGCGAGGGCTTGAAAAAGATGCTGTCTGCCAATCCTAATTTTTTCCTGGATTGCCTCCAACAATTCCCGCTGTTTCTGACCCCGCTCACCCCAATCCTCCTCGAACTGTCGGCGGCGCTCGCTCACTAGTCGCTGGATTTCTGCCCTCTTCTCGTTGGACTCCTCGATCAGGTTTTGCAACCGTTGCTCCAGAGTCTTGCGACCTTGACTGTGCTGGCGATCCGCCAACAGGATCGCCTCGGCGGTTCTAGACCACCCACAAACGCGGAAGAGAAAAGCTTGCAACGCGGCAGCCAACTGTTTGTGTCGGCTGACGACCACGTAGTCGTCGTCTCCGGTTTCCGCGGCCTTGCGCAGGTTTGTGCTCGAAATCGGCCAGACGCGATGGTCCGTCAGCCGATCCGAAAACCGTTGTTTGAGGATCTCTTCATTCCGACGAAGAACCTCCTGCCAATCCTCCTTCCGAAACTGATCGATCTTCGTCTGGATAAAAAAGATATTTGGGGTCACCTTCAAAATTTCCTCGACAAACCGCATTTCCGGCTCGCTGATCGGCGCTTGCGAGTCGAGTACGAAAATCACAGCGTCCGCATGGGGTACGAAGCGATGCGTGATCGTGGCGTGGGCAGCATACAGCGCTCCTAGGCCCGGCGTGTCGAGGATGCGGACGTTACGTGGCAGAAACCGCGTTGGGACATCCACCTCGATCCAACGGATGATCTCGCCGAGCTGGGGTGCTCCCTCGATGTCAGCCATCACCTGCGAGCCATAACGAGGCAGATCTTCCACCTTGATCGCCATCGTCGAGTCGTCTTCGAAGCGCAGGCGGTATGCTTCCCTCTCCGCCGGACAGATGCGAAACACCTGACTCGTCGCGATGTCCACGTTGGTTGGCAGCAGGTCGCGACCAATCAGGGCGTTGACAAACGTGCTCTTGCCACGCTTGGCTTCGCCCACGACGAGCACCTGATGAACGTTCTCCTCCAACTTCCCCCGAGATGGCTCGATCGCGTCCAAGAATTCCGGCAGTTGAAACTCCCTGGTTCGCTCCACCAACGTCCGCAAGGCCGACAGGGTCCGGAGACGAAGGGCTTCAGCCCGGTCTTCGCTCGTTGCCTTTTGATCCATGGAATAACCCTTTTTGGTCATATTCCGTTCGATCATGCCCAGTCCGCGGGGTCGGGATCGCCCGCAGATGGATCGACGCCCGAATCGTCTGGTCCGGTGCCGTCATTCTCATCATCGACACCAGTGGCAAAGTCTTGAACAAGGTCCACGATATCGACCGGCTGGAAGGGTACGTATTCGGGTCCCGCTGCCGGAAGAGCATCCAGGGGTGGTTGAATATGGAAGTGATAGTGGACCTCGACGAACTGATGTACCACGACTTCCCATTGCTCTGGGCGATCGGCGTAGGTTAGGAACTGCTCGAAATGAACCCCGGCAATCGTCGGGATGTGGCCGATGCTATAATCGAAGTGGGACATCTCGGGCAGGTGCGGCGGGGCCGGGTCACGAGTGGCCACCATGAAGAAGTCGCTGTCCCGCCAAGCGTTCACAAATTGCTCTAGCGGATAACAAGCGACCGCATCACCTGTACCCGGATCGCTGATAATGACTTGGATGTTGTTGGGGTCGCTGGTGTCGATCCCGGACACGACCACGGCATGATTGGCGGTTTTGAAACCCAACTCGTCCCGGATTTCCTCCAAAACCGAATTTCCATGCCAAAGCTCCGCGGAATCCACCCCCACGATGACTTTGTGGCCCTGCGCCAGCTCAAGGGTCAAATGAATGACACTGGCGTTTTGGTATCGATTGACGGGGACGCCGTGCAGCTCCAGCAGATTCCCGACGTCTTCGATCCTTGTGCCAGCCCCGGGCGTGTACCAGCCGTGTTCCATGGCCTCGCGGACCAGCATGCCCTCGTCAATCTCCCTCCGGGTGAATTGTTCCAAAATGAACTCTTGGCAGCGGATTGCACAAGTGTCCGCATAACTCTGCTTCCCATCCCAGTGGACGGTGTCCCGATCGGGAGTTCCGAACATCGGATTTGGCTGCGGGAATTGGCCCGGCTCGGCCGGCAAGGACGGATTCGCCGGCTCGGAACGAAGCAGGTCCTCGAAGGGCGAGATCCAGACCTCCCGGTCGGGATCGGGAAATTTTGCGGATTGCGAGTTCATGGCGCAGCTCCTGGCGACAAGGAATCTGGATCGGCCAATCGAACCAAGGCCCGACGGAACACCCGCCGGCCGACGGAAAATCCGGGACTGAGCGTTTCGAGGATCGCGTCACCGGCATTTCCTCGAGCCACCGCACCCTGCGGTACATGACGCGTCCGATCGAAAACAGTTTCGTTGGAAATGATCGTCACCCCGGAACGTTGCAAAATCTCCTCCAATCGGCAACACACGTGATCGGCAAAATCATCCGCGTCGCGGTGCCCCTCAAACCGAACGCGATCGACCTCTTCAAAAAACTCAACGATCTCCTCGACGAGATTAACCCACGCCTGGTTCCGCAGCGGGTCGAGTTCCGGCTCCGCCTCAGAGGGGGAAGGCCCAGCAGCTTCGGCGGACACGATCTCGGCCAACCCCGAGCCCTCAGCTGCCGTTTCCTCCGCGTCCGCGGAAGTCGGCTCAGAATCCCGCCGAGCATCGGCTCCGGCCCCCTCTGACTCACGCAGCGAGTTGTCAACCATCGGCAGATAATGTGATGCCGACGACGCAGGGGTCGGCTCGTGCCGCGGCATGGCCTGCTCAGTATTCACATTGGGCAGGGC
>JAOAAM010000777.1 GCA_026418875.1 Gemmataceae bacterium
AGATGTGTATAAGAGACAGGAACACGATCTATGTCGGTAATCTCGTCGATGCCGTCTTCCTCGCCATCGACAACCCGAAAGCGGTCGGGCAAATCTACAACCTGACCGACGGTGAAAAAGTCACCAAGCTGCATTTCTTCAACACGATTACCGATGGCCTTGGCTTGCCCCGCGTGCAAAAGCGGGTGCCGCTGTTCATCGCCCGCATCGTGGCCCGGATCCTGGAAGGTCGTGCTCGCCGGATCGGCAAACCCGACGCGCCCCGACTCACGCAAGCCCGGCTGAAGTTTCTCGGTCTGGACTTGGATTTCAGCATCGAGAAGGCCCGCCGTGAGTTGGGCTATTCCCCCAAGACCAGCTTCGACGAGGGCATGCGGCAAACCCTGGAGTGGTTCAAGGCGAACCTTCGCTAGTCGTCGCCGCTCACGGCCTCAAAGGTTCGACATCAGCGTGCCGATCGGCCGTGTCTCTTCGATGTGATCCAACACGATCTTGCATACGACCGTCAGGGGCACGGCCAGCAGCATGCCGGGGATGCCCCACAACGACCCCCAGAAGGCCAAGGACAAAAGAATCAGCAACGGGCTGAGATTCAATCGGCTGCCCGCCATCCGCGGTTCGATCACTTGCCCGATCACGATCTGAATCAGGGTCAGCAGCACGATCAGCACCACGCCCGGCCAGAAGGAGTCGCTACCGAGGAAAGCGAGAAGCACCGGCGGGGCCATCGCTACCAGGCTGCCCAGGTAGGGGATGTAGTTCAGCAGGAAGAACAACAGCGCCCACAACAAGGCGAAGTCAATCCCCAACATGACCAGCGGGATCAATGACAAAACCCCTGTCAGCAAGCTGACCCAAGTCTTCACGGCGATGTAGTCGACGATCGCTTCGTTGATGCTCTGGGCGATTCGGCCAATGTCATGGGCACGCACATCGCCGAAGGCCAACGCCATGCGACGGGGAAACGAGATTTTCTCCGCCAGGAGAAAAATCAGGTAGATGAACACGACGAAGGCAAACGTGACGAAATTGAAGAAATACTCGACCAGGCTCCGAGCCAGCCGCACGAAATCGTCGCTGGTGAAGGTGAAGTCACGGATCAGTTGGTTCAGCCGCTCGCCAGCACCGCTCAGGCCGAGACTTTCCGCCAATTCGATGGAGCGTCGAGTCAGGGCGTCCAACCGAGCCTTGTATTGATTCAGTTGATCGGTTGAGAGGGAACTTAAGCTGCCGTAGATCGCCTGTCCGAGGAACAAGAACGCCGCCAAAAGGATGCCGACGAGGACCACATAGGCGACACTGGCCCGCATCCCCAGCCGCACAAGCCAACGGTGCAACGGCAAGATGGCGTAGGCGATCAGGCCAGCGATGAGCAACGGCTTCAAAATATCGCCGAACGACTGGAGAAGGTGAATCGACAGCACCACCAGGAGAAGGCTCAAAGTGGCGATCGTCAAACGACGCTGGAACAATCCTTCCTTCGTCGGCATCGACTGGTCGCTCATCGCCGGCCAACCTCGTCTCGCCCCTCGCGGAACGGGCCAACCTCGTCTCGCCCCTCGCGGAACGGACCAACCTCGTTTTGCCCCCGGGGTACGGGCCAACCTCAATTTGTCTCGACGGTACGAACCCACCAGGTCTCGCCCGGGGGAACGGACCACCCACGACCTTCTCGAGGATCCGGCACACTCTCTGCGGCGGTTCAACCCAAGTAACGGTTGATGATGTTTTCGAGCATCTCCTGTCGGCCGGAGATGTTCGCCGCCGCGTCGCCCTTGTCGAGCATGTATTTTTCCAGTTCGGCAAAGCCGACTTTCCCTGCCTCGATCTCCGCGCCGATGCCGCTGTCCCATGAGGCGTAGCGCTGCTTAACGAAATCGCGCAAGACGCCGTCGGCCCGCATTCGGGCCGCGATCTTCAACCCCTGCGCGAAGGCATCCATCCCGCCGATGTGAGCGTGGAACAGGTCGATCGGCTCGAAACTCTCGCGCCGGACCTTGGCATCAAAGTTGACGCCCCCGGGAGCCAACCCCCCTTGGCCGAGGATCACGAGCATGCATTGGGTAGTCAGGTACAGGTCGGTCGGGAACTGGTCGGTATCCCAACCGAGGAGCAAATCGCCCCGATTCGCATCGATGCTGCCCAAAAGACCGTGCATGCTGGCGTAAGTCAATTCGTGCATCATGGTGTGGCCAGCCAGGGTCGCATGATTCGTCTCGATGTTCAGCTTGAAATGATCGGTCAGCCCGTAGGTCTTGAGGAAGGCAACCACGGCGGCGGCGTCGAAGTCGTATTGGTGCGTCGTCGGCTCCTTGGGCTTGGGTTCGATGAGGAATTGTCCCTTGAAACCGATCTGCTTTTTGTAGTCCACGGCCATGTGGAAGAACTTCGCTAAGTGGTCGAGTTCCCGTTTCATGTCGGTGTTGTAAAGGTTGACGTAACCTTCACGGCCGCCCCAGAAGACGTAGTTCTCGCCGCCGAGTTCGTGGGTCACTTCCAGGGCTTTTTTCACTTGGGCCGCGGCGTAGGCGAACACATCCGCATTGGGGCTGGTGGCCGCACCATGCACAAAGCGCTTGTTGCTGAACAAGTTGGCCGTGCCCCAGAGCAATTTGATGCCGGTCCGCTGTTGCTCCTCTTTCAACACCTTGACAACCCGGTCGAGGTTGGCGTTGGTCTCGCGCAGGTTCGCGCCTTCGGGAGCGACATCACGGTCGTGGAAGCAGTAGAAGCCCACGCCGAGTTTCTCCATGAATTCGAAAGCGACGCGGACCCGTTTGATCGCC
>JAOAAM010000790.1 GCA_026418875.1 Gemmataceae bacterium
GGTGGCCTACGTCTCGGGCAGCACACGGTGGTCGCCGCCACAAAGCCCGGGATTTTTGGGGAAACTACGGCTCCTCTCCCTGCCGTCGCCCTCGAGTCTGGACGAAGACGTGTATCAAATCCGCTATGTCGCCGACCGAGGCGCGGGCGTGTTGTCGGAAGCCGTCGTGTGGGATTGCCCGGACATGACGACCTGGGCTGCCGCGGGCTACACCTCCCGCTTTATCGAAGTTTGCGGCCTGGCCGACGTGTTGGTTTACGTTGCCTCAGATGAGCGTTACAATGACGAGATCCCCACTCGATTTCTCAACTTGCTCCTGTCAGCGGGCAAGAAGGTCGTCGTCTGCCTCACCAAGATGCCCCGGGGCGATCGCGATGCTCTGATGCAGCATTTCGCCAAAGAAGTTCTCGCCAAAATGCCGAACCCCGTGTTAGCCACGGTGGCGATTCCTCAACTAACTCCCGAGCAACTCGCCGATCCGGTCGCCAGGGCAGCTGAGTATCAGCAGGCATTGGTGCAGGAAGTCCGCGCTCGGTTGCATCCTGCGGATCAGGTCCGCCGCACTCATGCCGAAAACGCGATGAATTTCCTGCGGTCCCATCAGGATCAGTTGATCTCGGTCGCGAAAATCGACACCGTGGCATTGGACCGATGGCGTGATTTGGTGACCCAAGGTCAAACGGATTTTGACCATCGTTATCAGCGGGAGTACCTCTCGGCAGAACAATTTCCCCGCTTCGACGAAGCGATGATTCGCTTGATCGACCTCATGGAATTCCCCGGTGTGGGTCGCGTGATCAGCAACGTCCTTCACGTGGTGCGGACCCCCTATCGTTTGATCAAGGGCTTTTTGCAGAAATCATGGAGTCGGCCGGCGTCCCCCTCTGTGCCGGAGCGACCCGTCATGGAGGCAGCTCTCTCCGGTTGGTTGGACTATTTGCGAGCCGAGACGATTCGCCGAGCCGGCCAGCACCCATTGTGGTCCGAGATCGCGCAATCGTTTGAGCGAGGCACGCCACGGCAAGCGCGCGAGTACTTTGAGGAACGTTTTCGCGAGTTTCAAATCGCCGTGGCGAAAGATGTCGAAGACACGAGCCGCGCCATTTATGCCGAGTTGGAGAAAGATCCCGCGAAGCTGAATCTGATCCGCGGGGGCAAGCTGGCCCTGGACCTCGGTTCGATGACCGCGGTTTTGCTCGCCGGCGGCATTAACGTGTGGGATTTCGCTTTGGTCCCCCTCGCCGCATCCGCCTCGCAGATGTTGGTCGACGTTTTCGGCCGACAGTACGTCGATGCCCAAAGGGAAGCCATTCGCCGACGGCAGGGCGAGTTGGCGCGGCAACTTGTTTCGGCCCCCCTCGCTCGATGGTTGCAACAATATCCCGTCGCCGACAACTCGCGCTACGCCCGGCTGCAAACCATCCTCTCTCGCGTCCCCGAACAAATACAGCAACTCCACCAGTGGCTGACGCAGTCCAAGGCGGCTTGATGTCTCCCGAGGGTTCCTGTCTAATGAACGGCATGTCGGCGGCGGCAACTTCCGAACCGATCCTGCGAACCCTCGCCCCCTCCTTGCGCGCCTTGGCCGAGCGACTCACCAAAATCCTCGAGTCCCAACGGCAATTCCCCCTCGACGTCATCCAGCGGGCTGGACTCGAGGGGATTGTCGCCGACCTGCTGCGGAAAGCGCAGGACCTTTCGGAGAGCGAGCCGTTGCTGATCGTCATGCTGATGGGGGGAACCGGCGTCGGCAAGTCAACACTCCTGAACGCTTTCGCAGGGGCGGAAATCGCCTCGGCATCGCCGATCCGTCCGACGACTCGCGATCCCGTGGTCTACCTTCACGAAGCCATCCCTATCGAGCGGCTGGATCCTGCACTGAGGGCTTGTCGTCTGCAACGGCACAGCCGGGCGACGTTGCGGCAGAAGGTCGTCGTCGATACGCCGGATCTGGACAGCACTGAACTTGCGAACCGAGACCGGCTGATGGCCGTGATGCCCGTGGCCGACATCGTGCTCTACGTCGGCTCGCAGGAGAAATACCACGATCGTCTGGGATGGGAGATCTTCCGCGACCAGCGACAGCGTCGCGCCTTCGCCTTCGTTTTGAACAAATGGGACCGCTGCTTGCACCCCGGTGCCACCGGCTTTCGTCCCGATGAAGACCTGCTTCGGGACCTGCAACGCGAGGGCTTCCTCAAGCCGCTTTTGTTTCGCACCAGTGCCTCGCGCTGGTTGAATCGCGTGGACGGTCAGCCGCCTTCGGATCTCCCCGAGGGCGAACAGTTCGCCGAACTCGTGCACTGGTTGGAGCTAGGCCTATCGCACTTGGAAATCGAGGCGGTCAAAGCGCGGGGCGTGTTGCAACTGCTCGACGACCTCGACCAGCAACTCGCCCGGGCGATGCCTCCCGACTTGACAATGCCCGCGAAACATACCGCAAGCGCGTGGGCCGAGATTTTGCGCGAAGAAGCCGAGGATGACGCCCAAGTTTTGGTCAACGCCTTGGATCCATCGCAGCCCGAAATCGAGCGACATTTTATCCGCCAGGGGCATGAGCAGTTCAAAGGGCCGACTCTCTGGTATCTGAAGCTTTATCACGGCGTGCAGGACATGGGTTTGAGTTTGACGTCCTGGATTCCGTCCATTTCCAAATCGACAAACCAGCGGCCAACGGCGGATCAGTGGGACCTGGCACGGGTCACCCGCGACTGCATCCGCATCGGCCGAGAGCGATCGCTGGATCAACGATTACTCGCGCTGGGGAATCGTTTGTTGATCGAGGCGCAGAACCAAGGTTTCCCCCTGAACGTCCTCAATGACTCGGTCGCTGAGGTCGGGAAACTGGATTGGCCTCGCCGGCTGGAAGAGGCAGTGCGCGAGGCATTCCAACGGGCCGAACAGGTCTGGGTTCGACCAACCGGCACCCGTCGCTGGATCCAGAAACTACTCGTGGTCCTCGGGAATTTCCTGCCGATGGCGGTTTTCTTCGGCGGCTACCTCTTGGTCATGTACCGCTTTTACATCGAGCGAACCCCGCCCACCATGGTCGACCTATTCGCTCCGATCTTCTTCTTCCTATTGAGCCTGGTATTGCTCCAGATTCTCATTGGCACCCTGTTGCCGATTCGCTGGCCAACCATCCGGGCCGAATTCCGGCGGCAACTTCGCGATCACTTGGAGCAGGTGCTCCGCCAAGTCTATCTTCCGATTCCCCCGCGATTGGCGGAGACAATTCAGCAGGAGCGTCGACAGTTGGAGGAAGTTCGGGCCGAGGCAAAGAAAGTTCGGGATTGGTTACAAGGGAGAGAACAAGCGACCCGAGTCGCCGCCTTGTATGGCAGTGAGCCGGACCGCTGAAGGGCATGCCGATCCGCGGCGTGAATCGAGCCATGCGCGACAGCAAATGGATACCAGGTCTCTCGCCGGACATGTGGGCCGTCGACGCCGCCCGGAAAGTCCTCAATGCTCGACTCGGCACGGTGGCGCATTACCTTCCTCTTGCAGCGAGGCAAGCGCAGGAAGACGTCGAATACGTGCATCAGCTCAGGGTTAGCACCCGTCGGGCCGCGGCAGCGATTGAGGTATTCGACGATTTCCTCACCCGAAAGGCCCGAAAATCAGGGCGACGGGCGTTGCGACGTATCCGACGGGCGGCGGGTACGGCTCGCGACGCCGACGTCTTCTTGCAATTCTTGCTCGGGGAATTGAAGCACGGGCCGCAACATCGTTTTCCCGTACTCGACTTCCTCGTCGGCTTGACCCTGGAACGACGAATCGCCGCCCAGCAACAACTGCGGGAAGCTGAGGAGGAGGGTTTTCAAGCGGCGGAAATCCTCGCCGGGGTGGGCGAGTCATCCGACTTCGAGGCTCCCCGACGATTCGGCGTATTGGCCGCCACGGTCATCAATCCGTTATTGCGGGAATTCGACCAAGCCGTGGCCGATGCCCACGATGATGCCAAAGCGCTGCACGCCATTCGCATACGGGGGAAAGAACTCCGCTACGCCATGGAAATTTTCGCCCCGTGCTTCGCCGAGCCTTTCCGAGAACTTCTTTACCCTGCCGTCGAGCAAGCGCAGGAGATTCTGGGTCCTGTCTCTTATACACATCTCC
>JAOAAM010000793.1 GCA_026418875.1 Gemmataceae bacterium
TGACCAAGTCCGTCAGCAAGCAACTCTTGCCCGTGTACGACAAGCCGGTCATCTATTACCCGCTGTCCATCCTGATGCTGGCCGGCATCCGGGACATCTTGATCATCTCGACGCCGCGGGACGTGCCTTTGATCCAGGAACTATTAGGCAACGGCAACGATCTGGGGTTATCGTTGTCGTACAAGGTGCAGCCGCACCCGGGCGGGATTGCGCAGGCATTTTTGTTGGGCGAAGAGTTCCTGGCCGGTCAGCCCTCTTGCTTGATCCTGGGTGACAACATTTTTTACGGGCATGACCTGGTGCCGCTCCTCGTCGAGTCGGCGAAATTGGTGCGCGGGGCACACGTCTTTGCCTACCACGTGGACGACCCCGAGCGGTTCGGGGTGGTGGAATTTGATCGGCACCGGAGGGCATTGTCCCTGGAGGAAAAGCCGAAGCAGCCGAAGTCCAACTGGGCCGTCACCGGTCTGTACTTCTATGACTCGCGGGTTGTCGATGTCGCCAAAGGCTTGAAACCGTCGGCCCGAGGCGAACTGGAAATCACGGATGTGAACAAATGGTACTTGGAACGGGGTGAATTGACCGTCACTCCCCTGGGCCGCGGCGTCGCCTGGCTGGATGCCGGCACCTTCGACTCGCTCATCTCGTCATCGATCTTCGTGCAGACGCTGGAACAGCGACAGGGCTTGAAAATCGCCTGCATCGAGGAGATCGCCTTCTCCAAAGGCTTCATCAGCGCGACGCAGTTCGAAAAGCTCGCCGAGGCAAGCGGCAAAAGCGACTACGGTAAATACCTTCAGCGGATCCTCGCCGAGTATCGCGCCGGCACCTACCTGGTCTGATCCGGGCGCTTCGGCACCAGCATCCACGAGCATGTGCCCTGGCATCAGCGGACGCCGCTCTTCTGCCGTGCTGGAAGGAACTCGTCACCCGGGTTCCACGTGGGCAGGCGTTCCGCATTGGCGCAGTCCACCCCGACCGCGACCGCAAAGCGGACGAGTGTGGGAAAGCCGCTGAAGTCCCAATCTTCGCGGAATTCATCTTGCGGCGAGTGATAGATGCGATCCACGAATTGCTGATACTCCCGCTTGAGCAAATCGGCCGGTTTCCCCTTCAACCGCTCGCCGGTGGTCACGGAGAAGGCGGGCACGCCGCCTTTGGCCAGGGCAAAGTGATCGGAGCGGTAGTACAAGCCGAGGTGAGCACGCTGATCGGGTTCGATGGCCAGGTCGAAGCGGCGGGCCACTTCCTGAACGATGGGCCACGCCGTCGTCCGCTCGGCACCGCTGACGACGATCGATTCGGGTTCTCCGAGCGGCAGGATCATGTCGAAATTGAGGTTGACGGCTGTCTTGCCCAGGGGCACGACGGGGTTGCCCGCGTAGTACATCGCACCGAGCAACCCCTTCTCCTCGGCGGTGGTCGCGAGGAAGATCGCCGAGCGCTTCGGCTTCGGATTCAGGTTCGCCCACTGTCGGGCGATCTCCAGCAACAGGGCCGTACCCGTCGCGTTATCGGCTGCCCCATTGTAAATCGCATCGCCCAAGACAGGCCGGCCCACGCCCAGATGATCCCAGTGCGCCGTGAAGATCACCGCCTCCGACTTCAATTCCGGGTCGCTCCCCTCAACCATCCCGACCACGTTGCGACTTTGGATTGGTTCTAGCCGACTGCGGATGTTCCCTTGCAAACGGACACCCAGCGAGTAGGCACGGAAGCCTTTGGTGTCGGCCTCCTTCAATGCCTCCTCCACGGTTTTGCCCGCGAGTTTCAGCAGTTTCTCGCCGGCCGCCGACGACATCCACCCGGCGAACGCCAAGGCCGGCTCGCCGTCGTCCCGACGCAATTGGGCACCATCGAGCGTCTTCACGACCGTGTACGGATAACCAGCCGTCTCGGATGTGTGGATGATGAACGCGGCCTTGGCTCCCCTTCGAGCCGCTTCCTCGAACTTGAATGTCCACCGACCGTAGTAAGTCAAGGCCCGACCGCCGAAGAATTGCGGATCGTCCGAGGGCGGCTCGTTGGTGAATAACACGACCACTTTCCCGCGGACATCCACCCCGGCGTAGTCGTCCCAGCCGAACTCCGGAGCGGTGATTCCGTGACCCACGAAGACTGCCTCGGCGTCGAACGTCTCTTCCTGCCGTTGCGTCCGACCCTGACCCGCGAATTCTTCTTCGATCTGAAACTCCAACCGTTGATTCCCTTGCACGGCGGATAGGGTCGTCGTCGTCTCCGTCACGACCCGGATGAGCGGGACCGTCTGGAAATAAGTTCCCCGTGCCCCGGCCGGTTGCACGCCGGCTTTCCGAAGCGCGTCGGCCAGGTACTCAAGGGTCAACTCTTCGCCGCGAGTCCCCGGGCCACGGCCTTCGAGCCGATCCGACGAGAGATACTTCACATCGTCGCGGATTCGCCGCGCCATGTCGGCACGATCGTCCGCCCAGGCTCCATACCACGTCATACACCAACACATCGCAACGGCGAGCCAGCGCGAGCGATTCATCGACGTCGCCTCCCGTAAGCCGTACTTCCCGACAATGGCCGTACTTGGATGCATTGCCCAATACGATAGTCCGGCGCGGCGAAGTGTCGAGACGGGCTTGGACGGCTTGTTGTGAGCCTCGCCGCGGTCCGCGAAGCGACCCCAACTCCCCTCGGACACTCGGGTCGATTCGGACCGACAATGCGAGGACCAAGTCGATTTGGACCGACCGAAGCACCATCAACGTGCGGCCGAGTCCATCAGGATATGGCAGTCGGTGCGACGCCCCAGCACCTGGCGACGAGCCTTCATGCCGCCGGGCCAAAATCGAGAGCGATCGCCCACGAACCTTCAACGTCGCAGCGTCTCGACCATGCGATCCGAGAGCAAAACATCGTTCCGAGGCGAAGGGCTGGTGGCACGCATCGGCCGGATCACGCCGACGATGCCGCAAATGACGACGAAACCGAGGAACGCGGCAAGCAAGTACGGACCTCGAAACATGGGCTGGCCTCGCTTGGGGCATCATGGAGCGGAGACGGCCTGCCACCGGCAAATACGATGCCGACAAGGAAACATTCCGGACAAAATGATCCAAATCGTGGAATCGCTTGCAGTTCGGCAGAAGAAACGGCCTCACCGCAGGCGTGACCGACTGTGCGGTGCCGACGTCCTTAGGCGTTCAGCGGTCCGCGCAGCCTTCACCGCTGTGCGAAACTGTGACAAATCACGGGGTGTAGTTCAGCAACTGTTGGCGGATGGTGTCGTTCCACGCTCCGAGGGCCTTTAATCCGCCTGCATCGGCAGCGGAGAATCGTTCAGCCGACTTTTGATACCGCTCCCGAGCGAGCCATTGTGCGAACTCGACCGAAGCTCGACGGAGCCGCTCCGGCGTCGGCTCCAAAGGCGGTTGGCCGGGAGTTGAGGGAATCACGGATAGGTCGACGGGATGCGTCAGCACCCCGATCCACTCCTTTTTTGCAACGTCCTCCTCTCTGCGGAAACGTTCAGGCAGGAGCAATGTCAGCTCCCGTTGAAGCGTGGGTTCAAGATCGGTGCCCAAGCTTTCCGGTGAGAGGGCCTCCTCTCGCCGGGACTCGTCGAGTCCGTGACCTAGTCGCAGCAGATCCAGCGCCAGTCGGGCACGCCACGGGGCAGGTTCGGTCCATTTTCTGTTATTGGCCGGCGACGCGGCGCGGGGTTTGAGATCCTTAGCCTTGACGAACGCATCGATGGCCAGGGCGACGGCGGAGTCTCTCGCCGTTTGGTAGAGTCGAGCACGAACTGGGGCGGCCCATTGTACGGCCGTGAGGAAACGCCAAAAATCGAGCGGCGTGGGGCCGCCCTCCGTGCCGGCGAGACGAATCCGTCGGTCGGCTTCTTCCGATCCGAAAATCTGCCGCATCCGATTCAATTCGAACCTCACCTGGTCCGCCGCCGCGGTGATTTCCGCGATGGGGATCTCCTTTCTCTCTGCCACGGGTGTCAACCGTTGGCTCAGCTTCAGGGTGTTGGTTGTCAGTTGGTGCCAAAGTTGTTCTTCGATGGGGGTTCGCGGCAAACGGGCGAACGCGTCGGCCAGTGGCACCAAGGCGATGCGTGCTTCCTCGTACTGCCGCCAGCCATGTTCCAGAGCACGTGCCTGGTCGCTCAGTTGCTCGTAGCGCTTCACCACGTCACGCAATTCACTCAGCCCCTGTCGGCGTTCTTCCTCGCCGCCCGCCGCCAAAGCGTGTAACGCCCGTCGGTGCAGATCGTCCGCCTCGGTCCAATCCGATTGGAACCATTTTGATAAGCGCGGATCGACGGCCACTGCCTGTTCGGAGGCCTTCGCCGCCAAGAGTACAGCTTGGCGAACCCCCGCCAACGCCGGATCGTTCCAACGCTCTTGCACACGCGGATCCAACTCCGCCAAGAAGCGAAGTGCTCCGATTTCACCGTATCGCGAGGTCGATGGAAAACTCCGCAGCAGCGCATCGAACTCCCGGAGCAATTCAGGCGCGGGATCGGCCAACTCGACGAGTGAGTCGAAGACCTCAATCGCCAAGGCTGACTCGGAAATTTTCGTCCCGGGTTTGTCCGGGGAGTCCGGCTTCGGAGTTAACAGTTCCTGAAGCGGCTTCAGGTCGTCGGGTTTCAACGGTTGTCGGGTTGATTGAATCCGATCCCGCAGGGAGCGAACCAAGGTCCGAAGGGTCGGGTTTGCGGCTTCGCCACTCTGCCGGACGCGGGCGAGGGAGTGAGGCGGTAGCGGGGCGATGACCGACTCCCGCCGAATCTTTTGCAAGTCTTCATATCGAGCGATGAATTCGCTTTTCACGCGATCCGGATTCTCCCCCGCCAACCAATGAAGTTCGGCAAGCCAGAGCCGATGCTGCAAGTCGAGGAAGGTTCGAGGCACGACTCGGAAAACCCCTTCTCGCTCCCATTGGTCGCGCTCGGTCCAACCATCCAGCAACCATTTCGGATAATCGCCCAGTGGCTCGGGCAGGGTCATCGGCGTGATCGGCTGGGGAGGTGAAAGCAAGACGAAATCGCGCCCTCTGCCATACACCTGCGGCGATTGGGCCGGACCGCGCACCGCCGCCATCCAATGGGGAACCTGGCTGCGGACAAATTCGATCAACTCCCGCGCGGACACCCGCCCATCCTTCGCCGCGTCACTCCCCCATCCATCGGCGTGGCCCGACAGGGCCAAATCGACGAAAAAGCCAAAACCCGACCGTTGCAACCCCGGGGAGGCCCAAGCCCATTCATCTTGTCCGCATGAGGTGAGGAC
>JAOAAM010000059.1 GCA_026418875.1 Gemmataceae bacterium
TCGCTTCAACGTCAAGGCGATCACCCCGGAGGGAGTTTATCCGATCAGTCTCGGGTTCGATCGCGGTCAATCGTGGATGACCGAAAACACGGTCACCCGTGATGTCACCCCGGAAGTCACCCAAAGCCTGAAAGCCGAATTACGTTATCGCTTCCTGTTAACCCTCCTACCCCTGACCGAGGGCGAGTATGCTCTCCGCCCAATCGAGGGAGCAAAATTCGATCAACGAGCGACACGGGGCATCCGAGTGTCCATCAAACAAGCCCCTCCGCTCGATTTGTTCTTCGATGCGGAGAGCCATTTTCTCGTCCGAACGTTTGGCTGGTTTTTGGAGGGAGGCGTCCTGCAACTTCGCGAGGTCCAATTTCGCGACTTTCACGACGTGGAAGGTCTGAAGCTCCCGAGACACTTTATTGACATTCGCGACGGCGCTCCGTGGGTGGATTGCTCCGTCACCTACTCCCTGCCCAATTCTTTTGACGATCACGATTTCAAAAGACCGCAAGATGGTCCCCGCTAGCGAGGCCCGATGTTGATGGGCGGGGTGTTCACCGGCGACGACGGCATCCGCGTCGGTGCAAAGGGCGATCCCTTCAACCCCGGATTGTTTCGGTCGAAAATCAATTGGTTCGGGTGGCGGGCGATCTTGTCGGAGAAATCTTTCAAGTCCTCGAGGATGAGTTCAAGTTTCGGCAGCAAACGTTGGAACGAACTGACCGCGCCGGTTGCTTGGTGGTACAGTGTCGGGTCTGTGAGCAACTTTTGCACGGTGCCGTCGCTGGAAGCGTAGCCGCGTAGCAAGTCGCGTAAATCACGAAGAAGCAAGCCGAATTGCGCTGTTGTGTAATTCAAGTTCTGTTGCAATTCGCCGGACTTATCCGCAAAAGGCTCGGTAATGCGGCGGAGGTTTTCCAGCGCGGCATCGGCTTTCTGCAAAGTCTCGTTGAGCTGCCGAGCCGTGGCCGGGGCGTCCTTCAAAAAGATGTCCAAGTTCTCGCTCGCGGAACGGGTGTTCTTCAGGGTGTCATTGAACAACCGCAGGTTCTCGTCGTTCAGCAGCGTATTCGCCTGCCGCAGCAGCGTGGTGACCGATTGTCGATTCTCCGGTCCCACGAGATCCGCAGCACCCCGGAGGACCTCTTGAAGGAGGCGCTGGTTGTCGTCGCTTAGGACTTGTCGAATTGATGTCAACGCTGCATTGAGACTCTCGACAATCCGCGTGAACTCTTTCTCGTTTGTCATTAGGATGACATTCAATCGTTCCCCGGCCTTGTTCCAATTCTCAAGGGCAGTCTTCACGCGCTCATTGGTTTCGAGCAGTGCTGGCACATTGGCTCGCGCGACATCCGACAGACGACGGATGCTGTCGTTCGTCTGTCGGATCTCGGGGATGGCTTCGCGAACTGTTTGCGACAGGGTCTCGTACTCCTTCAATGTTCGGTCGACTTGCGGGGCGACGGCGGTGAATTTTTCGATGGACTCTCGAATCCGATCCAAAGTTTCTTGTGCCGAGCGCCCCAGGTCTTGCACATTGGTCACCGCCTGGCGGGTGTCCAAGGGGCCGCGGCCCACCAACGGCTGCCCACCTCGACGCGGATTCGTCTCCTCCGGCGTGATCGGTTCGCGGTTGGGCTCCTTCGGATCCGTCACCAAGTCGACCGAGGCATCCCCCGTGAGCAGTGACTGCGAAATCGCCGGAAATTCGTTCCGACGTGGCGGGTATCGGCGGTCGATGTCGAGTTCAACGATGACGTTACCCTCCGGTGTCAGTTCCACCCGGCTGACCTCACCGATTTTCACGCCGCTCCGCCTCACCGGAGTGCCCGGCTGCATGTTCGGCGCGTTGCTGAATGACGCCACGAAGCGATCCCGATTCGTCAGCAGGTCGGATCGCTTGGCAAATAGGATGATGAGCGTGCCCAATGTGATCATCGAGGCCAGGACGAACACGCCGACCCGGATTTGCTGCGCCCGTTCGTTCATGGTCGAACCTCCCTGCTCTGGCCTGCGTCAGTCTTCTGCGGTTCGCTCTCGCGGCTTCCGATACTGCGACAGTTCTCGCTCCGATGAATTCGGTGGGCCGATGGTTTCCAGCCCCACGGACCAATCGGCTACCCAGTCCGATTGGCTGCGTGCATCTCCCTCGACAAACGATTTCACCCTCGGGTCGGAGCATAACGACAACTGTTTCGGCGATCCTTCAAAAATGATCTGCGGCTCCGTCGGGCGCAAGCGAGCCAGCGGATACAGCATGATGACGCGGTCCGCCACTCGACGCACCGTATGCATGTCGTGGGTCACGACCACGCTGGTCATGGGGGAGCGCTGCCGAGCTTGGATGATCAATTCGTTGATGACATCACTCATCACCGGATCCAACCCGGTGGTCGGCTCGTCGTAGAGCATCAGTTCGGGATTCAAGGCCAGGGCGCGAGCCAAACCGACACGCTTGCGCATGCCGCCGGATAACTCGGCTGGCATCTTCGACTCAACCGTCTCGGGCAACCCGACCTCCCGCAAGTGCTGTCGAACACGACCGGCGATGTCTTCCTCCGGGATACCGATGGCCCGCATCCCAAAGGCCACGTTGTCCAACACGCTCAGTGAGTCGAATAGTGCTGCACCTTGGAAGAGGAAGCCGATTCGCAAACGTTCGCGTGCCAGTTCTTGTTCACGCAGATCGGTGAGCACTCGCCCGTCAAAAGTGACTCGGCCGAGTGTCGGCTTGAGCAGCCCAACGATCAACTTCAAAGTGACGGTTTTGCCGCAGCCGCTCTCGCCAATGATGACCACGGTCTCGCCACGCCGGATCCGAAACGAGATGTCGCGGAGAACTTCCTGTCGGCCGAAGCGAACGCTGACCGATTCGAACGCGACCAACTCCTCGGAGACGTCCGCCATGGAAGTCACCAACGACCCCATTGAGCCCAGGCATCGCCCAGTTTGTTCAAAATCAAGGCGAGGAAGAAATCCGCGACCAAGATGGCGACGAAGGCGAGTACAAAGGCCTCCGTGGCGGCTCGACCTACCCCCTCGGCCCCTGCGCGACTGCGAAAACCGCGGTGGCAGGCAATCAAGGCAATCAGGCCGCCAAACACCAGCGGTTTCACCATTCCAGCGAACAGATCGAACATTTGGACAAAATCGCGGCTGTGCCGCCAGTAATCGTGGGCCTCGACGCCGTACACCTCGACGCAGATCAACGCGGCACCGATGACACCCCCCAAATCCGCCATCAGGGTGAGCAGCGGGATCATACACATGCAAGCAAGCAACCGCGGCACGACCAAGTAGTGGATCGGGTTGGCCCCAAGACAAGCCAGCGCGTCGATCTGTTCGCTGACACGCATCGTCGCCATTTCGGCGGCCATCGAACTGCCAACTCGCCCCGCGAGCATGGTCGCGGCCAGCACCGGGCCAAGCTCACGTATCACGGACGCATTGATCAACGAGCCGGACCAGGTGACGAATCCAAATTTCTTAAACTGGTCGTAACTGTGAACCGCCAGCACCATGCCGATGAAGAAACCCGTCACGATAACCACGCCCGCACTCTGATTACCGACAGTAACGAGGACCGGCGTGATC
>JAOAAM010000104.1 GCA_026418875.1 Gemmataceae bacterium
GAAGAAGCGCGTGGCGATGGGGGTGAATCCGATCCCTACGTCGGGCGCCTCGAACATGACAGCGGCCCAGCAGGCTGAATACGAGAATGCCATCCGCGAGGCGTGCCGCGAAGTGGGCAACTTGTTCCTCTCGGCACAGAACCTTCCCGCGGCCTACGAATATCTGCGGATGATCGGCGAAGAGAAGGCGGTCGCCGACGCCTTAGAGTCGTTCCGCCCGGGGGACGACGTGGATTTGCAGCCGATCATCGAAATCGCGTTTCATCACGGCTTGCACCCGAAGCGGGGCTTCGACCTGGTGCTGGATCGTTACGGCATCTGCTCGGCAATCACGTTTCTAAGTGGGGGGTTCTCGCCACAGCATTCGGCGGATGTCCGGGACCACTGCATCGGCCGATTGGTCCACGCCTTGCACGATCAGTTGTGGGAGCGATTGCGCGTTGCCGTCGAGCAACAACAAGGTTTTGCGACCACAGCCCAGACGATTTCCGACTTGATCGAGGGACGCGACTGGCTTTTCGCCGACGACGCTTACTATGTGGACATCTCTCACTTGTCCAGCGTTGTGCAAATGAGCATCGACCTGACCAACGAGGGCGATCTGCGGTTAGCCCGGGAGTTGTGCGCTTACGGCAAACGACTGTCCCCGGCGTTGCAATACCCCGGACATGCTCCGTTCGACGCCGTGTATTTTGACGTGGATGTGTACCTTGGGGCCCTGTTGGGCGAGGATGTCGAACGCGCGATCGACCATTTTCGGGCGAAAATCACTGCCGACGCCGATGGGCCTGATCCGCTAAGTGCTGCGGTTCTCGTGAAGTTGTTGCTGCGGCTCGATCGCCCCGCGGGGGCGCTCCGCATCGCGCAGGAATTTCTGGCTATGGAAGATGAACGAGGACTCCCTTGCCCTGGCCCATTTGAACTGGCAACTCGCCTGGGTGATTACACCGCCTTTGCCGAGACGGCTCGCCGCCGCCACGACCCAGTGCACTTTCTTGCGGCCCTGATCGCCCAGAGTCAGAAATGACCGTCGGTAAGGAATCCCGAGGCGTTCCAGGTCCAACTCAAGGTGGCGACTGTCCGACAACCGTCGGCGACTCGGGTAGATCCTGATAGCTTCGGCCACGCCACTCCCGCTTCGACCCAATCAGCCATCGGACCAGGCTTGTCCACTGAATCAGCAGCAAGGCCATGACCGCCAAAGGATGCAAGAGCACCCCCACGGGCGATTGCCGGAAGCGGCGAGCCATCACGGCACGCACGGCCAAGGACAGCAACACTGCCATCAAGCTCAGGGTGAAGGGGAGAGGTTGATTAATCGTCGCGAACAACAGTCCCGCCGGCATCACTTGCCCGCCGAACAGCAGGATCGTCATCGGCAGGATTCGACGGGGATGGGCGATTCCCTCGACGGCATTTTTGGCGAGTCCCCGCCAGGTGGCCCGAGTGCCGTGGTACATTCGGCATTCCGCCAGCGGTGTCGCGTCCACAACGTCGGTGGGGAAGCCGGCGCGGCGGAACGAACGCGGCAAAGTGATGCCGTCCATCAGCGAGTTGCGAATGGCAGCATGCCCCCCGCTTTGCCGATACGCGGTTCGATCGGCGAGGAACAATTGACCACAACCGGCAGCATAGGCCGGGTGCCTGCTCCGCCTCATGCGCGTGATCGGCAGAAAGCCGAGCAAGACAAAGTGAATCAGCGGGATCAACAGATGCTCACCCAGAGAACCGGTCAATTCGCGCGGGAAGCCGCTGACTAGCTCCACCCCCGTCTCGTCCAGGTAGTCGCTCAAGGCCGCGAGAGCCTCTGGTGCCAAGCGAACGTCGGCATCGATCCAGACGAGCCGTTCGTGGCTGGCGTGATCGGCACCGACCTGACACGCGTGCTGTTTCCCGCACCAGCCCGGAGGCAGATCGGGAGCCGACACCAATTTCACCCGTCCGTCCTGGTGTCCCAAGCGACGCACCAAGTCGGGCGTCTCGTCCGTGGATTGATCATCGACGACGACGACTTCGACCTCCACGCCCTGGCTGGCGGCCAGAACTGCCTCGACCGCCGGGACGATATTGGCGGCTTCGTTGCGGGCCGGGATGATGACCGACACCGGCGGTCGCCGTCGGGTTGGAGCAACGGATGGAACTCGGAACGCTCGCAGGTTGTTGACGATCATCAGGGCGGGGATGGCGGCGAGGATGAGGCCGATGCCTGCGAGCAAAGTCAGCGTGTTCATGGCAAGTCGTCGGGGAGCTTCTGTCCGGTGAGCCAGCGGCGGCAACGACGCCAGAAATCGTACACGCCGCCGGTGCCGCTGCCTCCTCCCAAGAGCGTGTCGAACAAGTTCGGGTCCCTTCGCTGCGAATCTTGAGCAAGTCGTTCCTGAGTCGCCTCCAAGGCGGCGGACAACCGCTGCGTCCACTCATCGGGAGATACGCCTGCGATCAGCGGGATCGGCTCGCCAAAAAAGGCGAGAGCTTCCGGGAGCCGGGCGTTCCAGAAACTGTACTCAAAGGCCAACGGAAAAACCGTCCCATGCGACAACCGGGCACACAGATGCCCCACTCCGGGCCGCAGGACCACGGGCCGGACACGCACGTCGGTGAATTCGCCCTGAGCGGTAACGGCGAGGACAGCATTGGGATGATTCAGGATCGTGAGCGAAATTTGTAGAAAGGCCCGGGCACCGCGGAGCGACTTTAACTCGATCCCAAACAACCCCAACCGCCGCATGAATGGAAATCGGCGCAGCGACTCGGCATCGATCGGTGCAAACATCTGCCGCGGGGTGTAGGTCGCGGCCAGCAGCAAACCGAAAAGCGGATCCCACCATGAGGGGTGATTCGTGACGAACAGCAGCGGCCCGGGGGGAAAAGGTTGGGGCGGAAGTCCCTTGCGAGAAACGCGCACGGCATGGAAATGACGACGCATGTGCCGGCGGATGTACCAGACGAACCAACGGCAAAGCCACTCCGACCGATCGGGCAGGGGCGTGGCGGTCTTCGCTGGATCAGTGATTTCCGATGGCGACACGTTCCAAGATCCCGCGTTCGAGTTCGATTTGTTCCCAATCGTTCGAACAACTCGGTCTGTTCATTGAGCCGATCCAACCGAACTCTTTCGCCGAAAAGGCGTAAAGTTCAGCGGCCGCAAATTCGATACTCATGGTGTCATTGGCCGATGTCTCTCCCGCGGCCAATTCGGAAAATTCGCTACCGTTACCGTTCCCATCATCGTACTGTCGATCTCCCACGTCGGGCCAGATGACGCCAGCCTGACAGAGACGACATGGAGAGGAGTCGTTCTTCAATGACCTGGGTCAAGGAAGCGACGCGATTTCCACGGCTTCACCTGTTTGGGCTGCGTGCTGTTTCGTGGGCCTTGCTGACACTGGCTGGACCGTGGCTCGGCTCAACCAACGCACAGTCTCCGCAAGACCGCCCGACCAACCTGGCGGAGCCGTCCGCCCCCCCCGCCCTGACGATGCCAGCCGAGAGCAGTGCCGCCCAGGTGCTGCTGAGTGAGGCGACCCGCGAGGAGAAGTCGAATCGCTTCTCGGCCAACTTGACACTCAGCCAAGATTCGTTCTTCGGCTTCTACCCGATCTTGAACGGCTATTACGACGTCACGGATCGCGTGCAGTTCAGCTTTTACGGCCAGTTGTGGACCACGCCGAGTTTCAGTGTCGGCGGGAGCGGCGGCTCGGGGCTGTGGACGGAAATCGGTATCGGTATGAACTTCAAACTGTTAGATGGCAAATTCAGCTTTAATCCGCAGATCGCCGCGCTGAATGGCGTTTTGCTCTCCGGGGCCAGCCAGCCGCAGGCCTTTGAGGGGATCGTCCCCACCATCCCGTTGAATCACTCCGGCGATCGGACCGAAGGCCAGGCTTACGTCGGCTACTATCTCGCCACACGACAGCCACGTAACAATGACTTCGTGCATTGGTGGGTTTACGGCGGCCTGCACCCATTCACCGACACCGATCGTCTGTTGTCGATTCTCTCGGTCGGTTGTCACTTCGAGCAGTTGTTCCACGTGAGGAATCGGCTGGGGGCGACGGGCAATTTGTACACTTGGATTGGTCCTTACGTTCAATTCAAGCTGCCGAATGGCGCTTACGTCCGCTTCGCCTCCGGCTGGGATACCCGAGAGAGTGTGTCGAATTGCTTCTACAAAGCGACGCTGGGCTTGTCGTTCTAACACTCGGAGTGTGACGGTTCGGCCGTCCCGGCGGGAAGCGAGGGATTTTGCTGGGCTCCCGTCGGGGCGAGCTGGTCCGGTGTCAGGCGAGCGCCGCGGCGACGGAGCGTGACTTGCCCGCTGCTCGGGCATCCTGATCCAGCGCGTCGGCAGCGATCCAACCTGACATCAAGACCATGGGCATCCCTGGCCCGGGGTGGGCCGAGCCGCCGCAGAGGTAAAGCCCCGGCACTTCCGACCGGCGGTTGCCCGGCTTGAACGCCCCCCAGAACTTGCCATGACTCGCCAAACCGTAAATGGCACCATTCAACGGCCAGTAACGGTTGTGGATGTCTTGCGGCGTCAAGACCCGCTCCACGCGGATGTGCTTGTCGAGATCGGTCAGTCCCGCCGTCCGTGCCAACTTGTCGAGGATCACGCGGCGGTAATCCGGCAGCATCTTGGACCAATCGTGATG